>JAABSQ010000597.1 GCA_011390315.1 Desulfobacteraceae bacterium | reverse complement strand
AGAGTATACAGCATTTTGCAAATGCGGTATGATACTCTGTTCTGAATCGCAAAATCAAAGGGATGATCCCTGGTTTTATAAGGAAATTTCAAGGAGTTGAAATGGCGAAAACGGAAGCAGCGGCCAAACCGCTTTTGAGCCTGCAAAACGCCGCCGTTCGCATCGGCGACCGAATCCTGCTGGAAGGCATCGACTGGAATATTCATCCCCGGCAGCATTGGGCGGTGGTGGGGCCCAACGGGGCCGGGAAGTCGACCCTGGTGCGGGCCCTGGCCGGGGATTTGCCGATTGTCCGGGGTCGGATGATTCGGGGGAACGGGTTTACACCGGGGGAATCGGTCGGGTATGTCTCTTTTGAACTGCACCGGCATCTGATCGAGCGGGAGGAGAATCGGGACCATGCCCGGTTTTTCAGCGGCCGCATCGATGATCTGCCCAAGGTTCGGGAACTGATCGGGCTGGAGAATGCCGATCCGGAACTCGGGGCCGAAATGGTCCGCCTGCTGGAGATCGATACCCTGCTGGACCGGCCCTACCGGGTCATCTCCACCGGGGAAATGCGAAAGGCCCTGATCGCACGGGCGGTGCTCAAATCCCCCCGGCTGCTGATCCTGGATGAGCCCTTCGACGGGCTGGATGTCCCCTCGCGGAACCGGTTGTCCGGGGCCGTTCACCGCCTGATGCGGGAGTTGCAGGTCATTCTGGTGGCCCACCGGCCGGAGGAGATTCTGCCTTCCATTTCTCATGTGATCCAGCTTGAAGAGGGTCGAGTGGTGCGGCAGGGGCGTCGGGATGCGGTGCTGAATGCGATGACGGCCGATCTGTCTGGTGACGGACCCCCTTCCGGACCGCCGATGCCGCCGATGGCCGAAGGACCCAGAAAGCCGGATTCAGAGGAGGCGCTGATCGAGATGCGGAATACCTCGGTCCGCTACGGCGAAACCCGGGTGATCAACCGGCTGGATTGGACGGTGAAAAGAGGCGAAAACTGGGTCATTCTGGGGCCTAACGGGGCCGGAAAAACCACCCTGCTGAGCCTCGTCACCGGGGATAATGTACAGGCCTATGCCAATGATATCCGCCTGTTCGGAAGACCCAGAGGATCGGGGGAGAGCATCTGGGACATTCGAGGCCACATCGGACTGGTCTCTTCGGAGCTTCAGATCCATTATCGAAAGCGGCTGACCGCCCTGGAGACGGTGCTGTCCGGGTTTTTCGATTCGGTGGGGTTATACCGGCACGCCGCTGAAAATCAGCGCCGGACCGCATCGGATCAACTGGAGCGGCTCGGTTTGGAGGATATGGCGGACCGACGCTTCGACCGGCTTTCTTACGGCGAACAGAGAATGATCCTTCTGGCCCGAGCCATGGTCAAATCCCCGGAGCTTCTGATTCTGGACGAGCCCTGCCAGGGGCTGGACCGCCGAAACCGCGCCACGGTCCTGGAAATGATCGATGCCATCGGCCGATCCCCGGCCACCCAGCTGATTTACGTCACCCATCATCCCGGCGAGATTCCGGGCTGCATCACCCATCAGCTTCGGTTCCGAAAACATCCGGACGGCGCCTATGCCGCCGAAACCCGCGCCTTGCACGCTTCCGGAGACCGACCATGAACCTGCTGGACCGTCGGATCATTTTTCTGATGGGGAAGGGGGGTTCCGGAAGAACCACCCTGAGCGCCGCCCTGGCCATCGCCGCGGCCCGCCAGGACCGAACCGCTCTGATTCTGGAGGCGGGGGATGAGGATGCCGTCGGCCCTCTCTTCGACACCGATTCCCTGGAGCGGGCGCCGCGGGAGATCGCCCCCGGCATCTGGGGCGGCCGCATCGATACCAAATCGGTGCTTACGGACTATGTCCATCAATTCGTGGGATTTCCATTTGTGGCCAGCACCATCACCCGGGCCGAACTTTTCGAGCACATCGCAGACGGCACTCCCGGCCTGCGGGAGCTGATGGTCCTGGGTCAGATCTGGCGCTGGGAACAGGAAAAGATGG
>JAABSQ010000596.1 GCA_011390315.1 Desulfobacteraceae bacterium | reverse complement strand
GACCTCTTCACCGGTGTCGACGCGCAGGGCCCGGGCGGACACGGTGGCGTTGAAGGAGGGCATTTCTTCGTCCATGGTTTCGGGCACTTTGTAGACGATGGCTTTTCCCGGAATGACGATGTCTGCAAGAAAGCTTTTGGCGATATCCAGGGCTTCCCGGTTGTCGAGATCCGGCTGAAAAATAATGGCCCCTTCCAGGGCCACATCGGGCACCTCGTTCCCGTGGGCCACCACATCAAATCCGGCAGCCGACATCTGTTCGGCCATGGCCTCTTCGGCGTAAGATGATCCCGGGCTTTCCGCTCCCCCCCACCAGAACCGGGGGGCGATGTCCTGAAGGTTCTGTTCGGATATCAGAAACAGCACCTTGGCGCGGGGGGCGGTTTCATCGGATGCAGCCGTTGAAACAACGGCCAGCCGCTGCTTCAGCTGTTCTTTGGCGACGGTGACCTGAAGCATGACGCGGTAGATGTCGCCGGAGGGGTTTTCCGAGAGCACCTTATAGGTGGAGACAAACTCGTCGGCATTTTCTTCCAGAAGGGAGGTAAACCGCTCAAAATCCGCCGTAACCGAATCCGCGTCCACCATACCGAGGGCCACCTGGTTGACCGCCGATGCGAGCCCCTCGGCAATGGCCTGTTCCCGGGCTTCGGCGATGTTCTGTTCCTGAATGGCACTGGTGCCGATGACATTGAGCGTTTCGGCGGAGCCTTCCCGGGCCGGCAATGCCCGGGGAAATGCCGCCGCCAGCAGAATCCAGAACAGGATCCACCCTTGCCACCCGCGTTTTTTCAGAATGCGCATCGTCATTGTGTTCCGCCTCCCGTCTTAAAAGGAATGCCTGTTGCGTCCAAACTCGAGTTCAAGATTTCCGACTCAGGGCGTAGTCGGCGATGTCCGCCATGACCGCTTTTTCCTCGGAATCCGCAAACCCGGCCAACCGCTCTTTGGCGGTCTGCACATGGGCCGCGGCCCGGTCCCGGGTGTAGGCGATGGATCCATACCGGTTCAGAAGCCCCACCAGCATCTCGAAATCCGTCGTGGAAAATTCCGTCTGTTGAATCATCCGCTCCATGCGGGTTCGGTCATCGGGCTGGGCTGCGGCCAGGGCATGAATCACCGGCAGGGTCAGTTTGCCTTCCCGCAGGTCGGCCCCCACCGACTTGCCCAGCACCGCCGTGTCCGCCGTGTAGTCGAGCAGGTCGTCGGCCATCTGAAAGGCCAGCCCCAGGTGGTATCCGTAGTCGGTCAGGGCCGCGACCGCGGAAGCGTCGGCGCCGGCGATCAGGGCCCCCACCCGGCAGGACCCCTGAAGCAGCACCGCCGTTTTCCGTCGAATGATCTCCAGATATTCGGATTCGGTCAGGTTCAGGTTCCGCTTCTGGGTGAGCTGGTGGATTTCGCCCTGGGACATGTTTTCGGTGATGGAGGCGATCACCCGAATCACCTCGGGATCTTCGGTTCGGGAGGCGATGGTGAGCGACCGGGCCAGAAGGAAATCCCCGGTCAGGACCGCGATGGGACCGGACCAGACCGAATGGGCCGCCGGCCGGCCCCGCCGCAGTTCGGCGCCGTCCACCAGGTCGTCGTGGAGCAGGGTGGCCACATGGAGGTATTCGAAGACGGTGGAAAAAAAGATTTCCCGGCCTCCGGTGTATCCGCAAAGCCGGGATGCCAGCACCATCAGCAGGGGTCGAAGCCGCTTGCCCCCGCTGAAGAGGATGTGGCCGGCCACATCCGATACGATCTCCAGATGGGCACCCAGGTTCTCCCCCAGGGCCGATTCGATGGCGGCCAGATCCTCCGCCACCCGCCCGAGAATTCGCCGCTTCAGGTCGTCGCTCATGGAACGATGTCCCCCACCAGGTCGTACTCGAGGGTGTCGGTGATTCGGACCCGAGCAAAATCCCCGATCCGGGCCTCGCTGTGGATGTAGACGATGCCGTCGACCTCCGGGGCCTGAAACGCGGTCCGGCCGGTAAAGACCCCCGGCTCCGGGGATTCCTCCACCAGCACCG
>JAABSQ010000595.1 GCA_011390315.1 Desulfobacteraceae bacterium | reverse complement strand
CATATCGGCCACTTCGATATACCCGAGATGGTTGAGGCTGAAGACCGTGGGACATACGGAGATGCAGGCTTCGCAATGGTTGCAGTCGCCGATGTCCACCGCCGGTTTTTTTGAGCGGGTGTCCATGAGTCGGTCTATCCTGCTTTTCCGCTATGGATCGCTTTTCCGATGGTTCGGCCGAATTCAATGCATTTTTCCAGCTGTTCCGCTTCGGGAACATACTGGATTTTGAGCCCCGGCTCGACCATATCGAATTTCATGGCCTCAAGCTCTCCGGAAAGGATCTTGACGCTCTCTCCGCTCCACCCGAAGGAACCGAATGCGGCCCCGATCTTGTTTTCGGGTCGAAGCCCCTTCATGTAGGTCAGGAAATCGGCCAATGTCGGGAAGATGCCGTTGTTGAGGGTGGGGGAACCCACCACCACCGCCTTGGCTTCGAGGATTTCGGTCATGACGTCGGACCGGTCCCATTCCCGAAGTTTCATGGGCCGGACCTCGATGCCTTCATCGTGAAGCCCCGAGGCGATGGCCAAGGCCATTTTGTGGGTGCTGTCCCACATCGTATCGTAGACGATGACCGCCTTATTGTGAAGATCGGTCTGTTTGGACCACCGGGCGTAGGCATCGATAATCCGGCCAGGATCTTTTCGCCAGAGCACGCCGTGATCCGGGCAGATCATGTTGAAGCTCAACCCCATTTGAGTCACCCGGTCGATCAACTTCAGGATCAGCGGAGCGTAAAGCAACAAAATATTGGCGTAGTATTTCTTGGCATGGTCCATCACCGAGTCGCCCAGGATGTCGTCGAATTCTTCATGGCCGGCATAATGCTGGCCGAAGGCGTCGCTGGAAAACAGGATTTTGTCTTCCTTGACGAAGGTGAACATGCTGTCCGGCCAGTGAAGCATTCGGGTTTCGAGAAATGTGAGGGACCTTTTGCCTAGAGAGAGTTCACCGCCGTCTTCCACAACCTGGTAGTTGAGGTCCTGAGGAAAATGGCGGGACAGATTGCGACTGCCCATTTTGGAGCAGTAGAGCGGTTTTTGAGCGCCGATCTTTTCCATCACCAAGGGAAGGGTTCCGCTGTGGTCCATTTCGGTATGGTTGCTGACCACCAGATCGATTTTGGCCGGATCGATGATTTTGGCGATATTCCGCATCATCTGATCCTCAAATCCTTTTTTCACCGCATCGATCAAGGCGATCTTTTCATCCAGGATCAGGAAGGCGTTGTAACTGGTGCCCATGTGGGTGGAATAGCCGTGAAAATCCCGGATATTCCAGTCGATAACCCCGACGTCGTAAATGCCGTCTGCGATTTCAACCGGTTTCATGATCCATCCTTATGCTTTTGGGCCGCTTTCGGGCCGCTTTCGGGTTCGGGCGCGAGAGCCTGTCTATGGGGAGGCCAAGGGGAGGCCGAGACTGAAACGCCCTTTTTACCGAAATCGCTGGAAAAGGGCGCTTATATTGCTCAATTAATTTAAGCCTGATGGCTGAAATGTCAACTGCTACTCTTTTTCGAAGTCCTCCTTGGCGGCGCCGCAGATGGGGCAGGTCCAGTCACCGGGGATGTCTTCGAAGGCGGTTCCGGGTTCGACGCCGTTGGGCGGATCTCCTTCCGCCGGGTCATACACATAGCCGCAAACCGTACATACGTATTTGTCCACTGATTCCTCCTTTGTTGAATTCGGTTGGGTTAGAAAAAAACGATTTTGAGTCTATAAACTTTTAATCAGCTGAATCACTCGTTGTTCGATCTCGTCCCGAACAGACCGCATCACCTCCAGGCTTTTTCCGGCCGGATCGGGCAGGTCCCAGTCCTGATGGTCGGCGCCGGGAACGGAAGGACAGGCTTCGCCGCATCCCATGGTGACGATCAGTTCGGGTTTTGCTTCTTCAAGGGCCTGATCGATGGATTGGGGAACCCGGAACCCCATATCGATGCCCTTTTCCTTCATGACCTTTTCCATACTCGGGTTGATCTTCTCGGCCGGTTCGCTGCCGCCGATAATCACCTCCACATGTTCTCCTCCGCGGT
>JAABSQ010000594.1 GCA_011390315.1 Desulfobacteraceae bacterium | reverse complement strand
CGAAGGGCCGTGCCATTCGATCGGGGAAATCGATCAGCTATGCGGAGGCCGGCGTGTTGAATGCGGCCGGGAATCTGATTGCCCACGGGACGTCGACCCTCATGGTTCTGTCGAACAAGGGATTGAAAATGAAGGCGGTAAAATTCATGGATGCCGCCGAGTAGTCCGATGGAAAGCCTCCCTGCTACCAAGCTGATTGAACATCATATTCCTTGAATTGATTGTCTTTGGTCAACACAATCATGTTCTCTTTGATGGCCTCTGCGATAATGATGCGATCAAACGGGTCTCGGTGAATAAGCGGCAATGCCGCTGCCGCAATGGCTGTGGAAAACCCGATGGGCAAAGGAACTATTTGGAGATGTTGAATGGCCTCGGGTATAAACCGCCGGGGCTCATCCGGCAGTTTTATGCGACCGAGGTTTTGAAGCAAAACGATTTCCCAGCCGCTAGCCGCACTGAGATGAAGACGGTTGGACTTTTGGCGGACGAGTTCACGTATTCTTGTGGATAATTGATCCGGGGCGGCCGCCATCCAAAGGAATACATGCGTATCAAGAAGATAGCGCATGATCCGTTTCCGGCGGCCAAAAATCGTCGATAACATCTTCAGGCAACGGCTTCAGAAGGTCGCCCTCCAATTTCAGCTTATCGGCGTAAATGCCCAGCGGCCGGTCGCCGCTTTGGTTTTCGAGCGGTACCAGTTTGACAAGGGGTTTGCCGGATTTGGTGATGATGACCTCCTCACCAGCCAGTGCGGCCGGTATGAGCTTGGAAAGTCGGGTTTTTGCTTCATGTATACCGATTTTCATTGGACCCCCTCTTTAGCTTAGTTTGGTTTTAAACTAAACTAGCCCGGCTTTCTTGTCAACAACAACGGATGCAATGAAGAGCAGAAGAGCGGCTTTTGAAATGGAAAACGAAAATATATTATAAAATGGACTGCCGCAGCGGCTGTTCGTCAACTGAGTTCAACATGGAAAGCTTTTCCATACCGAATTCCCAATTTTTTCATTCGATGTCGCAAGGTGTTCGGATGAACCCCCAATATGGCGGCCGCGCCGTCCGGTCCGTTGACCTTGCCGCCGGTGATTATCAGCACCTCTTCGATGTGGGTTTTCATGACCTCGTCCAGGGTCGTGGCCCCGGTTTCGTTTTCAAAGGGGACGGATACCGCTTCCCTTTTGCTCCCCCCGGCGAGGCCGTTGAAAAAGAGAGGTCCCCGGCGGTGTTGTATCAAGGCCCGTTCCACAGCGTTTTCGAGTTCCCGGACATTGCCGGGCCATTGGTGATTCGAGAGCCGTTCCGGTGCACCGGGTGCCAGCACCGGCGGATTTGGAATGCCCAGTTCTTTGCTCTTTTTGTGAATAAAGTGCTCCGTGAGCAGGGGAATATCCATTATTCGCTGCCGAAGCGGCGGTATTCGAATGGGAAATGCATTGATTCGAAACCAGAGGTCTTTTCGAAAGCTTCCCTCATCCACCATTTTTTGAAGATCGCGATGCGTCGCCGCGATGACCCGAATATCCAACTTGATGGGAGGGGACCCGCCCACCCGCTCGATTTCCCGGGTCT
>JAABSQ010000593.1 GCA_011390315.1 Desulfobacteraceae bacterium | reverse complement strand
TGGGCCCAGGGCGGAAGTTCCCCGATCTCATCCAGAAAAATGGTTCCGCCGTCGGCCCGTTCGAATCGGCCCCGTTTCTGTCTCACCGCGCCGGTGAAAGCGCCTTTCTCATACCCGAAAAGTTCACTGTCGATCAAATTTTCCGGAATGGCGCCGCAATTGACCTTTATAAATGGATGATTTTTTCGCGGAGACAGGCGATGGATAGCGTTGGCGATCACTTCCTTGCCCACCCCGGTCTCTCCGAACAGCAGCACCGTGGTTTTGAGAGAGGCCACCTGATTCACCTTCTCCATAACCGCCGCGAGTCCCTGATCGGCGCCCACCACCTCATCTCCGGATCTGGATAAGAGTTCGCTGTGCAGGTACCGGTTGTCCGAAATCAGCTGTTCTTTGAGTTTTACTACCTCCTGGTGTTTGAGGGCATTGGCCATGGCGATGGCGAAGGGTTCTCTCAGG
>JAABSQ010000598.1 GCA_011390315.1 Desulfobacteraceae bacterium | reverse complement strand
TCCCCGAAATACTTGTTGTAAAGCGCCGCAAAATCGAGGCGCAGCAGCGGCACCCCCCAGACCCCGGCCGCGGCCTTGGCCGCCAGACTCTTTCCTGCGCCCTGCACCCCCAGCAGCATGATCCCCTTGGGGGCGTCCAACCCCAGCGCCCGGGATTCTTTGTGAAAGGCCGATTTCCGCTGCTTGAGCCACCGCTTCAGGTTTTTCAGCCCGCCCACATCTCCAAAAGAAGCGGTTTCGTATTCGAAGCTGAGCACCCCTTCCATACCGAGCAGTTCGAACTTGGCCCGGTTGACCTCGGGCAGATCGCTTTCGGTGATGGCCCCGTCGTTGTAGATGGCGTTTCGGGCCAGCCGGCGGGCGTCGGTCAGGGTGAGCCCCTTGAGGCTGCGGACCAGCTTTTGCAGGCTCGATTTGTGGGCCACCACTTTCAGCCCCTGGTGACACTGAGTCCATTGGTTGGCCTCCTCCCGAACGATCCGCTCCAGTGCCTCTTCGTCGGGCATGGGCATGTCGAACCGGGCGCTGAAATACTTGAGATCCTCGGGAAGCTCGATCCGAGTGGAGAGGAGAATGACCGTGTGCCCCAGATGATCATATCCGATGGCGATCTCTTTGAGCAGGCGGACGTTGGCCGGGGCGTTTTCAAAATAGGGATGGAAATCGCACAGCACAAAAATGGCCGGCGCCCGGTGTTTGCGGACCGCATCCAGGACCGCTTCCGGTTTGGCCGTCTCTTCCCGGGACGGCTGCACCACCCGGCTTCGGTCCAGGCTCCTGAGGCCCTTGGTCACGGTCCAATGGAACAGGGGTTTTCCCAGCTCTTCGGACAGACGCCGGATCGCCTCCAAGACCCGGTCTTCTTCATGGCTTTCGATGACGACCAGGGGAATGCGGGATTGGATGATGAGAGACAGGTCCTTGGCGTGATTCATGGCGCGACTCCTTCGGCTCACAGGTCAACGGCTCGAGTACCACAGCTCGACTCGATAATGTCGCACAAAATCTTGACAAAAAAAAGGGAGAACCTTAGATTTCAAGCGTGAAGAGAATGCTTTCTTTTTCGACTTCAGCCAGGAAGAGGACAAGTATGGAAGATCCCCGAGAGACCCTCGTCATCAACGCCCGGATTGAAATCACCACCCAGGCATTGGAAAGCATCGTGGAAAATGCCAAACGGCTCGCCGGAAAGGACAGCCGGGGCCGATACCGGGTGGACACGGCAGAACAGGTGGGCCGGATGATTTCACGGTTTTTGTTCGAAAAAGACTTCGACAGCTTTGTAGAGGATTTAGAGAACTATTCATAACCGAGCTTTCGAGCCGGTTCCCCTCACCCCCAGACCAGGAGAAAAAGATGCCGGAAAACACCGAAAAATGGGAATGCCCCTGCTGTTACGTCTATGACCCCGAGGAAGGATGCGCCGAAGAGAACATCCCCATCGGCACCTCCTTCGAGGATCTTCCCGAGGATTGGGTCTGCCCCAAGTGCGGGGCTGAAAAAGAGTATTTCGAAAAACAGGATTAACCCGGAATCACCCGAAGAAGCAGGCGATAGGCCCGGTTGATTTCATTGAACCGCCGGTGGGATTCGGCGCCGCGGTCGGGATGATGTTCCATGGCGAGCCGTCGAAAATTCCGCTTGACCGTGATAAGGTCCGGGGCCCCGGTGATCCCTAAAACGGAAAGGCTTTTTTCGTACTCCCCGTAACGGGTCAACAGCTCCCAGGCCCCCTGAAGGAAGGCTTCCGCCGTTTTTTCATCCAGGCGGTCGAAATTGTCCCGATCCAGATAGAAATATTTGACGGAGAGCGTCTCCAAAGCGCTCTCCCCCACCCTCTTGCGATGAAACGGGCAGTAATCGTCTTCCCCTTCACAGTCTTCTCCGCAAAATCGCCCGGTATCATCGATATAATACCGGCATTTCCCCGACACCGGGTATTCGGCCAGAAAGATCCGCATAAAATGGACATGGAGGTATACCCCCTTTTGGTAGAATTCGTCTTGAAGCCGGTACAACAGGTGAAACAGCGCAAAGTGGCTTCGGTACAGATCCAGAGGCGAGGCCGAGGCGATCTCCATATCCGGGAATGCAATCCGAAGCAGGGTGCTTTCGTAGCACGGCGCAGTGAGTGCCCGCAGGCCCCGAACCACCGCCCCGCGGTCGATCCCGGCCAGCTTTTGATCCAATTTCTCCGTTTTCATCAGCCCTTTTCTCTTATTCATCAGGAAACCGCCGTTTGTCATTGATTCTTCGAGTATCGGCTGCTAAATTTTCTTTTCGACGACCTTTACAATCCGCATACCGGTCCCGAATCATAACAGAGGGCCGCAAACCGTACAAGATCCCAAACTAATATAAGGAGAAGAGATGACCCCTCGCGACGAAAGCAGAATCCGGGAATGGAGCGATCGGCTTTCCGGAGAAGTGACGCTTCGGCTGGTTTTATCGAGATCGGATGAAGCCGCAAACCAAGAGCTGACCGGCTTCTGCGATGGACTGACTCGAATCGCACCGGCGATCCGGCTGAAAAAGGAAAAGGCCGAAGCGGATGATCCCGCGCCCGCCCTGGAGATCGCCCCGACCCTGCGCTACCAGGCGGCGCCCCTGGGTCTGGAACTGCCCCCTTTTCTGGACGCCCTGGCCGGCACATCCATGGGGACTTCCGATTCTTTGCAGGCGGACCTGGAGAAGATTCCGGCGCCGGTCTATTTCAAGCTCTACGTGGCCCAGACCTGCCCCCACTGCCCTCTGGCGGTGCGCCAACTGGCCCCCCTGGCCCTGGCCGGGGATACCCTCCACCTCACCGTCATCGACGGCGGATTGTTCACCGAGGCGGCCCGGGCGGACGGAATTCAGGCGGTGCCCACCCTGATTCTCGACGACGACCGTCGATGGACCGGGTCCCTCAAACCGGAGGAAATCCTGGACGTGGTATTCAACCGGGACCCGGCCGAAATGAGCCGGGCCACTATGGAACGGATCATCAAGGAAGGCAAAGCGGACCGTCTGGCCCGGCTGATGCTGGAAAAGGGCGAAATCTTTCCGCCCCTGTTCGACATTCTGACCCATGAAAAATGGCATGTCCGGCTGGGCGCCATGGTGGTGGTGGAGACCCTGGCCGATGAAGATCCCAAACTGGCGGATCAGCTGATTCCGCCGCTTTGGAAGCGTTACAAGACGGCGGATGCTTCGGTCAAAGGAGATATCCTCTATGTGCTCGGGGCGGCCGGCAATGCCGACACCATTCCCCTGCTGAAAGAGGCGATGGACAGGGCCGATTCCGAGGAGGTGAAAGAGGCGGCGGCGGAAGCTGTGGAGGCCGTCTCCGAACGGATTTAAACCATTGTATTCCCTTGACTCTATAGGGTAAACCCGGTATATTCGAGACTCGAAATTCAGGCGGACCGCGGTATCGGACATAGCCGAACCGGGCGCCTGAGCCGATATCCTTGAGCAAAGATCCCCGAGCCGGATCGAGGTGACATTTGAAAACGATTTTGGTGGTAGATGACGAAAAGATGATTCTGCGCCTCGCGACCGAGGCTCTGGAATCTCTCGGAGACGACTTCGAGGTCAAAACCGCGCTCAACGGAAAGGAAGCGGTTCAGCTCCTGGAAGCCGGGAATGTAGACCTGGTCCTGACCGACCTCAAGATGCCGGAAATGGACGGGTATGAACTGCTCTCCTTCATGAGCAAAAAATACCGCCATATACCGGTGGCCGTCATGACCGGGTACGGCTCCCCTGAAATCGCCAAGCGCCTCAAGCAAAAAGGCGTGGTCCATTATGTTGAAAAACCCTTTGAGGTGGATGGACTCAAGGAGATCGTTTCCCAGATTCTGAGCGAAAAATCCAAGGGGTATATCCACGGGTTCACCCTGGCCAATTTTCTTCAGGCGGTGGAGGTCGAGCAGAAAACCCTCACCCTTCGCATCGGCTCCAAGGGTCGCTCCGGCTATTTATACCTTGAAAACGGCGAACTCATCGACGCCGAAAATGATGAGGGGCTGCGGGGGGAAGAAGCGGCCGTCGCAATCCTCTGCTGGGACAACGCCGAAATCGAAATTCAGGGCACCCACAATCGTCCCCGGACCATCGATTCCTCCCTCATGCACATCCTTCTGGAATCTTCCAAGTTGAAGGATGAAAGGTCCGAAGCCGGCGAATCCGGAGACCTTCTCGAAGAGGGCATTCGCCTGGCCGAGGCCCATCACCTCAAAGAGGCCCATGAGGTGATCGCAAAATTTCTGAAAGAAAATCCCCGCAGCGCCCGGGGCTGGCTCTGGTTTTCACGCATCACCGTCCATATCCGATCCATCGAATCGGCCCTCAAGAATGCGGCCAAACTGGCCCCCAGAGATCCCGACGTGATCGAAGAGGTGAAACGGTTCAAACTGGCCAAAGAACGGGGCGGAGACGCCGAACAGGTGAGACGGTGCCCCTTCTGCTGGTTCGCCATGGAGACCAAATCGGTTCAGTGCCCCTACTGCAAGGCCCACCTGTTTATCCATCCCAACTTTTTTCCCTCCATCGGCGAGGCCGAAACCGACATCCTCCAAGGCGCCATAGAACGGTACATGCGGGTCATCGGCCGGGAAAAAAACATCAACGCCTATTATTTTCTGAGCGTGGCCCATCTCAATCTGGAACACTGGGAAGAGGCCCTGAACCTGTTTCACAAAACGGTCAAACTCTCCCCCGATAAAGAAATATTCTCCGAACAGCTTCGGACCCTGGTCAACCACATGGCCATGGACGCCACCACCTCCACCTTCGAGCAGGAACTCGGCAGCGGCGGGTCGAAACCCGGCAAAACGGCCGAGGGTTCGGCCCCGCCCGAAGAAGAAGGCCGAAAAAAGATTCTGGTGGTCGAAGACAGCTCCACCACCCGCAAGGTCATATCCATCGCCCTGGGCCAGAAAGGCTACGACATTATCGAGGCCCGGGACGGCCTGGAGGCCCTCAGCCGGTTGAACGAAGAAAAGCCGGATCTGATTCTGCTGGACATCATCCTGCCCAAGATGGACGGCTATAAGATTCTGTCCATCATTAAAAGCAATGCGGTGTTCAAGGACATTCCGGTGATCATGCTGACCAGTCGGGACGGCTTCATGAACAAGATGAAGGGAAAACTGGCCGGTTCCACCGCCTATCTGACCAAACCCTTTGACCCGAATGTGCTTGTCCGGACCATCGAACGGCATCTGAATCCCGAACCCGGGTCCTGACCCATATGTACGACCAAATCCACTGACGGATAAAGGGAGTAAAGACATGCGCAACAAAAAAGTGTTGGTCGTAGATGACAGCCCCACCCAACTGAAACTCATGAGTGATCCGCTCATGTCCCGCGGATATGAGATCGTCACCGCCATGGACGGGGAAGAAGCCCTCGAGAAGGTGGCCTCTGAAAAACCGGACCTGGTGGTTCTGGATGTCATCATGCCCAAAAAAAACGGATTCCGGGTATGCCGGGACATCAAGATCTCCCCCCTGTACAAAGACATCAAGGTGATCCTGATTTCCAGCAAGGACCAGGAGAGCGATAAATTCTGGTGGGAGCGCCAGGGGGCCGACCTCTATATCACCAAGCCCTTCACCGATCAGGAGCTGGTAACCGGCGTCGCCCGGCTTCTCGGAGAAGCGGTATGAGCCCCCATTCCATGACGGATCAGACCATCGAAGAATTGATCACCGTCATCAACCGGGGCCTCACCGCCGAAGACACAACCCGGGAGGAGTCGAAGGACGGCACGGCCTCGGCCCACCCAGACGAGATCCAGTTGATCAAGTTCATGATGGACGACCTTCTGCTAGCGGTTCCGCTGCCCAAGGCACTGGAAATCGGCCGGCAACCGGTGATCACGCCCCTCCCGAACCTGCCGGGCTGGGTCCTGGGGGTGAGCAACATTCGGGGGGAGATCATCTCCATGGTGGACCTCAAGGCCTTTTTTGAAATTCCCGCAGCCGGACCCCGGCGGGACCGGCGGTTCATCGTACTCCACACCCCGGAGATGAAGGTGGGCATCGTCGTGGACCGCATTCTCGGCATTTTCTCTCTCGACACGGCAGACCTTCCGGATCAGGACCCGCTCCATACCGGCCGGGAGAATGACGGGCCGGCCTGGACCGCCTATATTTCCAACACCCTGCCGATGGCGGACGGCGCCGTCCTCAACATCCTCGACGCGGAAAAACTGCTCTCATCATCCCGCATGAACGCCTTTGATTCCCATTAGCCCCTTCGAAATCAGGATCGCGACCTGCCCGAAAAGATGATCCATCATCCGCCAGATCACCACCCCGGTCCGCTGATACCCCCCTCCGCCGGGTTCGAGGTTTACCCTTCCGGAATGGTCGGCTTCGAAAAACACGGGGGCGGCCGATGAGCATGAACGAAATCATTCAGGGATATGTGGAGGAGGTCCGCACCTATTTGCCCACCCTGACCGAGGGACTGGCCTCGCTCGGGGAAAACCCGGACCAACCCGAGCTGTTCGAGGAAATGCACCGGCTGGTACACACCATAAAAGGCGCCTCCATGATGGTGGGCATTCCGGGGCTCAGCAACATCGCCCTTCAGATGGAGGCCGCCCTGACCGATATCCTCAGCGGAAAACTGGCATTTTCGAATGAAACCCTTCAGACCATGGAATTCACCGTCGGCCGGTTTCGCGATTACTGCTCAGAGCTCCTGGACCAGGGGGTGGCCTCCCGGGAAAAGGTCCGGGAAACCGCCCTGGCCTACCGCCGTTTGCGGAAACTTCCCATCGAAGAAGACGAAGCGGCCGTTACCGCACTCCTGGAGGGGGTCCCCGAAATCGAAGGCGGCGGAATCGGTGAACCCGCTCAGGAAGAGGAAACCGATGAGGACGCGGATGAAGATTCAGGCGAAGAACCGAATGCGCCCGAGTTCGACACCGGGACCGATGCCGAAGCTCCGCCTCCGTCCGCTTCCGCGCAAACGGAGGCGGAGCCGATTCCCGAGGTCCGGTTGTCCGATATTCACCCGGAGCTTCTGGACAGTTTCTTCGAAGAGGCCAAAGAACACATGGAGGACCTGGATCGATCCCTTCAGACCCTGGAAAGCCAAGTCACCGGGCCCGCCCCGATGACGGCGGATCAGAAAGAGATCGTTCGGCAGATTCGCCGCTATGTGCATACCGTCAAGGGATCGGCCGCGGTGATCGGGCTTCCGACCGTTTCGGCCTGGGGCCATACCATGGAAGATTTTCTGGACTGGCTCTACGAAGGGGCATCCACCATCGACCCCGACATTCTGGAGGTGCTGACCGAATCCGGAGACCTTCTGGCCGCCATCATCGCCAATCCGGTGGATCCTCAGACCCCGAAAACCCGCCTGCTTCAAAACCGATTCACCACCCTCATCGGCGGCGCCGGGGCAGCGGCGCCGGCATCCGAACCCCCGTCCGACGCGCCCCCTTCGGCGCCGCCGACCGCCGCCCCGGCCGCGGAATCCGTCTGCCGGGAACCCGAGGACACCGGCATCGATCTCTTTTCCAAACAGCAGACCCTGCGGGTGGGGTCCGATCGGGTGGACGAACTGGTCAACCTTCTGGGCGAACTGATGATCGCCGCCAGCGGGTTTGAACAGCAGATGAACCGGCTGACCCGGGAAATCGCCGAACTGGAAACCGCCCGAAAACGGATTCGGGAGCTGGCCCGGGACCTGGAGGTGGGGTTCGAGGTGAAAGCACTGGGCAGACTCTCCCAAACCACGGCCGCAACCGCCGCCCCAAGCCCGCTCGGAGACTTCGATGACTTCGACGATCTGGAGCTGGACCGCTACTCGGAACTGAGCCGGATCATTCGCCACCTCAACGAATCGGCCATCGAGGTGGGGGCCGGTTATAACCGGCTGACCCATCTTCACGGGGAATTCGACGGCCATCTCAATCGGCAGCGGGTCGTCCTGAGCGAACTCCAGGACAAGATGATGCAGATTCGAATGCTCCCCATGTCGACCCTCACCAACAAGCTTCGGCGGACCATTCGGGAGGTCTCGAAAATGCTGGGCAAACAGATTCGGCTGTCGATCATCGGCGAAGAGATCGAACTGGATCGGCTGGTCTGGGATAAAATCACCGATCCCCTGATGCACCTGCTGCGCAACGCGGCCGACCACGGAATCGAATTGCCGAGGGATCGGGAACAGGCCGGAAAACCGGCCACCGCCACCTTGGAAATCTCGGCCAACCGGGAAGGAAATCAGGTGGTGATCCGCATCTCCGACGACGGGGCCGGGCTCGATTATCCGGTGATTCGACGCAAAGCGATCAAAGCGGGGCTGCTGAACGCGGACGAGGAGATCACCCAAGAGGCCCTGGCGGCCCTGATCTTCAAACCCGGCTTCAGCACCCGGGACGCCATCAGCGAGGTCTCCGGCCGGGGCGTGGGCATGGACGTGGTTCGGGAGAATATTCAGGCCCTCAAGGGCGCCGTTCGGGTGGCGTCCTGGCCGGGCAAGGGGACCCGGTTCACCATCCGCATTCCCCTCACCCTGGCGGCGGTCCGGGCCCTCCTGTTCACGGTGGGAAACCGGCACTTCGCCCTTTCCCTCAATGAGATTCGGGAGATCATACGGGTGGAACCCGGTCAATGGATTCACCGGCCCCGGCCCGCCCTTCGAATCGGGGAATCGCTGATTCCGCTCTATTCTCTGGCCGCCCTTCTGGGGCTGAAAACCGAGGAGAAAACGGGGTCCGAATCCGATTCGCCCCCCATCGTTCTGGTGGCGGCGGTGGGGGATCGACGCAAAGCCCTGAAAATCGACAGCCTGGTGGGCCAACAGGAGATCGTCATCAAGTCCACCGGCTCCCACCTTCGCTATGTTCGGGGGATCTCGGGGGTGACCATTCTCGGGGACGGCAGCGTGGTCCCGATTTTGAACCTGCCGGAGCTGATCGGGGAACAGGCCGGCCTCTCCGCCGCCCGACCCGATACCCGGTTTGAACCCGCGGAAGCGGCGCCCCAGTCCAAAGGCCCGCTGTCGGTGCTGGTGGTGGATGATTCGGTGTCCATTCGGCAAGTGGTCTCCCGGCTGATCGAAGCCCAGGGATGGAAGGCGCGCACCGCCAATGACGGCATCGACGCCCTGGAAAAGCTTGGCCAGGCACGGCCCGACGTGATCGTCCTGGACATTGAAATGCCGCGAATGAACGGTTATGAATTCCTGAGCGCCCTCAATTCGACCTCGGAATACCGGGACATCCCGGTGGTGATGCTCACCTCCCGGACCGCCGGCAAGCACCGGGAGCGGGCACTCAGCCTCGGAGCCAAGGGGTTTGCGGCCAAGCCCTTCAACAATGAGGAATTCGTGGATCTTATCCTGAAACTGACCGGTTGACGGCTGAATAGAATGAAAGAGATCATGGTATTCCGGGCCGGGGACCATTCTTTCGGCCTGGATCTGATTCACATTCGGGGGGTGTATCGGTCCGGAGATTTGCAGCCCGTCGATTCAGAAGCCCCTGATTCGCCTGCTTATCGGCTGGAAGGCCGAAGGGTGGATCTGTTCGATCTGCCCCGCGATTTGGTCGCCGGCGGCGGCCGATCCGGTGCTTTCCGCCGGGTCATTCTGATGGACATTCAGGGCCGGTCCGCGGCACTGGGGGTGAATCAGATCGAACGGGTGATGAATGTCGAGCCCGATCACATCGTTCCGCTCCCCCCGGTCTTCACAGGCAAATCCCGGAAATGGTTTCCCGGCGTGGTGATGGGGGCGGACCGGCTGATCCCCCTTCTCGATCCGGATATTCTTATCGAAGGCGGGGCGGCCGAGGCGGATCTGGAACGGCGGCTTCTATTTCATATTCGGGCGGATAAGGTGGCGGAACAGATGCTGGATGGAATACGAAAGGGGATGGCGACGGCCATGGAAGGTGAAATCGACCGGCTGAAACAGACCCTGGCGGCGGCAGAATCGACCGAATCAGAACAGGCCGGGTAAAAAATGGAGTCCGCGCTTTTTCAATCCCCCGGCGGAGACGCCGCCGTGCGCCGGGTGCTGATCGTCCCGGCCCGGACGCCGGCCGTTTCATCGGGAAAGGTCTTTTTCATGTTCGTGCTGGGGCAGGTGACGGAGATCCTGCGGGAAACGACCGTCTATCCGGTTCCCTTTGCGCCGCCCCACCTGCCGGGAATCGCCCGCTGGCGGGGCCGGGTGATGCCGGTCCTCTCCCTGGAGGGATGCCTGAATCTGGCCCCCGACGAACACCCGGCGCCCGATCGCCTGGTGGCGGTCCGGACCCGTCATGACCGGGTGGGGGCGATCCTGAAAACAGACCCGGGACTGCGGCTGATCCATCCGCCCGCCGGGGCCCGAACCGCCGATGAAGACCTGGGGGTTTCACCCCCTTTGATTCGGGGGATTTATGAATGGACGGAGGGCCTGCTGATCGTCCCCCATCTTGAAAATATCCTTTCTGGAAAATTTGCGATCTGACAAGGAGGCAATATCTTGGAACTGAAAAAATGGATACTGAGCCGGAGCATCGGAACCAAACTGCAGCTGAGCATCGTGCTGACCATCCTGGCGGCCCTGGCGGTGGTGCTCTGGATGTTCATCGCCTCATACCGCACCCAGATCATCGCCGGCACTCAGGAGATCCTTCAGGCCAAGGCCGATGCGGTGGCCAACTATATCTCCGCCGCCATGATCGACGGTCAGCTGATCGCCTCCGGCAACGCCGAATCCCCCCTGAACCAGAAGCTCCGTTCCTTTAAACCCTACCGAAGCACGGTAATCATTCTTCTCAACAGCGACAATGCGGTGGTGGGCATCACCGAATTCGGCAAGCAGTTTCTGGGGCAGCCGATTTCAGAATTTCCCGACTACCGGGTCTACTTCAACCGGGAGATGATCAACGGCAACAAAAAAGGGATGATTTCGGTGGTCCGGCCCATGGACGACAAAGAGGTCTTTCTCGCCTTCTCTCCGCTGCCGGCCGGCAACGGCACCGTGCTGATGGATGTCAGCAAGCGGGAGATTCTCGACCCGGTCAACACCTTTCTGTTTCAGATCGCCGGCATCACCATCGTCATGTTTCTTCTGATCGCCCTGGTGATCTGGTTCGTGGCCGACCGGACCGTCATTCGGCCCATCCTCAACATCATGGGGATCTTCGATGAAATCGGCAAAGGCAACTACGAGGCCCGGGCCAAGGTGGTCTATGACGACGAACTGGGCAAGATGTCCCGAAGCCTCAATCAGATGCTCGACAACACCCTGACCCTGATCCAGAGCAGCGAAGAGCGGGACTCCATGCAGGGCTCCATCATGAACCTGCTGGAAGAGATCAGCGGTCTGGCCGAAGGAGACCTCACCGCCCGGGCCGAGGTAACGGAGGACTTCACCGGCGCCATCGCCGACTCCTTCAATGAAATGGCCGAGCAGTTGAGCGAGGTGGTCAAGAACGTCAAGGACGTCACCCTTCAGGTCATCGCCACCTCTCAGGAGGTGAGCCGGTCCACCGAAAATCTGGCCGAAACCAGTGAAATGCAGGCGGTGCAGGTCTCCGAAACCATCGAATCGATCAATGAAATGTCCACCTCGATTCAGCAGGTGGCGGAAAACGCCGGCCGGTCGGCATCGGTGTCGGAGCAGTCTACCCTGCACGCCAAGGAGGGGGCCGAAGCGGTCCGGGCCACCAACCGGGCCATGGAATCGATTCGGGAACACGCCCAGGAGACCGCCCGGGCCATCAAGCGGCTGGGAGAAAGCTCCCAGGAGATCGGCAATATCGTTCAGCTCATCAACGACATCGCGGACCGGACCTCCATTCTGGCCCTCAACGCCTCCATTCAGGCGGCCATGGCCGGGGACGCGGGCCGGGGCTTCGCGGTGGTGGCCGAGGAGGTGCAGCGGCTGGCGGAGCGCTCCACCAACGCCACCAAACAGATCGACACCCTGATCAAAAACATTCAGGGAGAGATCAACGAGGCCGGCTCCAGCATGGAAGAATCGATTCAACGGGTGGTGGACGGGTCCCGGCTGGCCGACGGGGCCCGGAACAAGCTTCAGGAGATCGAAAACGTCTCGGTCCAGCTCGGAGAGCTGATCCAGTCGATTTCTCTGGCCTCCAAACAGCAGGCCAAGGCCTCCGAGGAGATCGCCAAAACCATGGAGGAGGTGGGGGAGATCAGCTCCCAGACCTCTTCGGCCAGCCGCCAGACCGCGGTTTCCATGAAGAGCCTGGCCCAGATGTCGGCCCACCTGAACGAATCGGTGTCGGTGTTCCGGTTGAGCGAGGATTAAAGATCCCCGGCGCTTCAAAAACGAGCGCCGGGGCGGAAAAAAAAGCCGGAGGAATTATTCTTCCTCGGGGGCCAGGGCCGCTTCGTGCATGGCCCGAACCTTTTCGTTATAGATCTGAACCGCCGCTTCATACGCCTTGCGGTTGGCGTCGTATTGGTCGGCCCTTTCCCGCAGGGCCGCCTTCTGGCGGTTGTATTCCCTGGCCTTGGCCTTGGATTTGGTCACCGCACCGTCCGGCCGAATCCGCTCCTGCTCCTGAACCAGGGCTTCATACTCCTGCTGAAGTTCATTCCGCATGGTTTCCAGGCGCTTCGATTCCTGCGCCAGTTCCTCCTCGGTGGCCTCATCGGTATCGGAGAGGTAAGACCGGGACGCCTCGGCGTCATCCCCCGACTCGGCCGCCGCTTCGGTTTCGGATTCCCGGGATTCCCAATACGCGGGGATATCCTCCCGCTGGTCCTTGGGAATTTTGCCCAGGTCATCGGTGAACCGGACAACCCCGTCTTCGTCGGTGTACTTGTAAAACTGGGCCGACGCGGGAAAGGAAAACGCCAAGAGAATGACCGGAATCGCCCACTTCATCCAACACATTGAAAAACCTCCTTTTTAGGATGTCAACCTGGTTGTCGCTTTTTCAATCCGGCATCGAGTATACCGACAAATGTGACACTGCTCAACAACAAATTGACAAAAAACGGAAAACCGGGTTAAGTGAAATCCATTTTCGTCAACCCGATTTCAACCGGAACCTAATTCAAACGAGTGATCCCATCCATTATGAAATTAAGGCATCTAATCCTGCTCCCCGTTCTCTGTTTCTTTCTTTTGATCACCGCCTGCGGGCCGCGGCCCGGGGTCACCGGCCCGCCCCGGCATGCCGATTCGGAACGCGCCCTGTTTCTTCAGGCCGAACGGGATTTCCGGGCCCGGTCCTTTGACCAGGCCCTCCCCCGGTACAACACCTACCTCAGCCGATATCCTCAGGGACGATGGGCCCCCGACGCCCTGATGCGGGAGGCGGAAATCTATCGAAGCCGGGAAGACGCCGCCACCGCCCGCAAACTCTACGGGTATCTCATCGACCAATTCCCGGTCCATTCCCGGGCCGGAGATGCCCGGGCCGAAATCCTGGCCACCTATTATGAGGAAGGCGCCTACAAGGAGGTGATTCGACAGGCCGATGGTTTTCTGCGCCAGAGTCGAAACGGGGCTCAGCAATCCAAAATTTATCTCACCCTCGGAGATACCTACCTGGCCATGGAGTCCCCCATCAATGCGGTCTACTTCTACGCCAAGGCGGACGAGCAAAACCCGGGGCCGGCCGAGGAAGGCTTGAGCGAAAAGATCAGGGAAGCGGTGCGGCGACTCTCCACCGCCGATATCCTGTCCCTTCTGGAGCGGGTTCGGGACCCTTTCATCCGGGGGTACCTGATGTACTATCAGGGGGTTCAGGAGATCGACGAGGAGCGGTTCGAGGACGGCATCCGCACCCTGACCCAGTTTGCGAATCTCTATCCGGATCACGAGTACGGGGACGAGGCCGAAGAACTCATTCAAGAAGTCCGGACCCGATACGCCCTGGGAAGCTTCAGTCAACGGTCCGTCGGATGCCTGCTTCCGCTGACCGGAACCTATCAGGTCTACGGCAACCGGGCCCTTCGCGGGGTTCAACTGGCCATGGAGGAATCGGGGGCCGAAGGGGAGATCACCCTGATAGTCAAAGACACCGGCTCCAATTCGGGCGAAGCGGTGGCCCGGGTGGGCGAAATGGCCCGGGAAGGGGTGTCGGCGATCATCGGCCCCATCGCCACCGCCGATTCGGCGGCGGTTACCGCCCAGGAGCTGGGCATCCCGATCATCACCCTGACCCAGAAATCCGAAATCACCCGATTGGGGGATTTCGTCTTCCGCAACTTTCTGACCCCCCGCATCCAGGCCCAGACCCTGGCCGCCTATGCCGTCCGTACATTGGGCATGGACCGCCTGGCGGTGCTCTATCCCGATGAAAAATACGGCGCCACCTTCATGAACCTGTTCTGGGAAGAAGCGGCCGCCCTGGGGGCCACGGTCACGGCGGTAGAAGCCTACGACACCGAACAGACCGATTTCGCCGGCCCCATCAAGCGGCTGGCCTCCCGGGAGGATTTCCAGGCCCTGTTCATTCCGGACGGACCCAGCAAAACCGGGTTGATCGTTCCTCAGCTGGCGTTTTACGAGGTGACCGGTATACAGCTGCTGGGCACCAACCTCTGGCATTCCAGGGAGCTGCTGAAGATGGCCGGCAAGTTCGTCCGGGGGGCGGTGCTCACGGATGTTTTTTTCGAAGACAGCGAATCGCCCCGGGTGCGGCAATTCGTAGAGGCCTTCACCCGCCGGTACGGGGAAGCCCCCGGTTTTATCGAGGCCCTGGCGTATGATTCCGCCCGAATTCTTCTAGAAATTTTCCAAAGCGCCGAATTCGGAAGCCCCACCGCCGTTCGCAACGCCTTGATGCGCTTCGAAGGCTTTCAGGGGGTCACCGGCCTGACCGCCTTTGATGAATCCGGAGAGGCCCACAAGACCCTTTTCCTGCTCCGGATCGAGGAAGACCAATTCGTGGAACTGCCGGTCTCGCCGGTGCCCCTGTGGCAGCGGTCCCCTCAAGAGATTCAGCCGCTGCCCATGCCGCCGCCTCCGGGAGAAGGGGAAGAAAACCCGTTCCCCTCCCGGGCCCCGCGAGAGGGGGGCGCCGCCCCCTTCCCCGCCGATCCAGGGCCCACGCCTTCGACGGAATTCGGCGGATTACCGGCGATTTCCTATTAATAAAATATCCGGCGGGCAAAACCGGTTTGGAGTACCGCCTTCAGGCGGCCCGGGATCGGAATCTCCAAGCGCCGCCTGAAGGCGGTGCTCCGAACGGAAAAGATCATCCAGAACGGGATGGTAATTTCGCCGGGTCGGAACCTTCGGACTCAATATGGTAGTTTTCACCTCTCACATTCCCCCCCGAAATCCATCATTGTATAATTCACGGGCGATCCTATCTTTCATACCAAACCGATTAAAAATCTACAGCAAACCCGAAGGGAGGACACACCCATGAACAAACATCTCGAAGGCGTCATCAAAAAACTGGAGGAAACCTATCGCGAACACCTTGCCGAAGGGGCGCGAAACTACCTCGAAGTGGATATCGGAGAACTGGGAAAACAACTCGGTTACACGGACCTGGAATCGGATTACCGGCGGGTCTTTGCGGTGGTGCCGCTGAAAAACCACCTCAGCGGCATGAAGGTCCGAATCGACGGCAGGACTTTCGTCGACTATGCCCAGTTCGACTCGGGCATCGCCGTTCCGGGCTATGTAGCCCGGGAAACCGGTCTGCCGTCCAGAAAATTCAGTCCCCAGGACAGCATGATCTGCAATTTCAACTGATGCCCGCCTCCGTCAGCCGAACTTGTCGCAGGCGATCATCTTCTCTTCCCCTCCCCCGGGCTGTCGAGCATGCGGCCCACCGCGTCGATCATGACCGGCGGGCCGCACAAAAAATACTCGATCTGGACGGGGGCACGGGGCGGCGCACCAGGTACTCGTCATGGGCGCACTGGTGAATGAATGATGAAGACGGAGGCGCCTCGCCGAGTCGATGCCGGAAAATACGATTTTCACGGATTCACAACATCAGGTCAAGGCGTATTTCTCCCGCAGATGACCGGAAAGGGTCTTCACCCATCCAAAGGCCTTTTCCACGGTCTTTTCCTTGTCCGGGTTCACCAGACAGCAGGTGGCCGGGGAGAGCATGCTGTTGCGCACCATCTGCCGCAGGTCGATCCCCTTTTTCTCCAGAACCGACCATACCCCTTCCAGCTGTGCCGTCAGAGATTCGATCCCCTCTTTTTCGAAATTTTCAAAGCCGGTGGGTACGATTCCCCAGACCAGAACCCCGCCCCGGTCCAGAAACTGTTGAATGGAGCCGGCATAGGAGGCGAAAATCTCCGCATTGGTGTAAATGTCCATGGAGAGGACATCCAGATCCAGCTTCAGCAGAAAATCCCAGTCCGGATTGCCGCAGAGATGGATCCCCCGAGGCCGGTCGATCTGGGAGAAAAAGATGTCCATGTCCTCCCTGGCCTTGAGGTCGCCGTATCCCGAGAGGGCCGAAAACAGAAACTGAAGCCCCGGTTCATCCACAAACATGAAGGCGTTTTCATTCATCTTTCGAAGTCGGTGAAGCTGCACATTGATCCGTCGGGCCATGAACTCGATCATGAACGGCCGCACCGTGTCATCGAACAGAATCGGCCGGTCGTCCTGGTCGAGCACATTGAATCCGAAGCTGATGGGGCCTTCGAGCTGCCCCCGAATGGCGGGGCGGTCGGAAAGATCGAGGGAAAGAAACCGATGATAGACCACCGAGTAATCCTCACTGATGTCGAAATAATCGGGATCATCGAAACGGGCCATGACCGCTTCGAACTCCTCGATAAACTTGTCTTTGGAAAACCGCAGCTTTCGGTTTTCCACATCCAGTAGAATTCCCGGAAAATGCTCCGAGGCCTGGACGTACATGTCTTCGTAATAATTGTAGTTGGGCAGCTGGGGCCAGAACGGCACGTCGAGCGTGAGGGCCGTCTCCAGGGCCCGCTCGACATCCGTGTGGGGCATCACCGCCATGGCCGTGGTCAGCAGATTTCCCGGAATCGGCATATGGCACTCCTTTGTCTCAGGCCGGCAGAGGTTCCATCTCGAGTTCGTCCTCAATCTCGATGCATCCGATCACGCTCTGGGCACCCGGACAGAGATGGATATAATTATTGAACCCTTCTTCGGCGTCCGCCCGCTGCTCATCCGGCAGCTTCAGCAGATAGTGCACCTGAATGCGGGTAATCTTCAGCACCCCGTCCACATCCTCGATATCCCCGGTGACTGTCGCCTTGAACCGGTCCTGAAAGGTTCGAATCTTCTTTTTGGCCAGCACCGTGGCCAATGTCCCCATCAGTCACCCGCCCACCGCGCCGACGATGTGGTCCAGCGTCGCGGCATGCTCTTCCTCGGGGGTGACGTTGTAGAATTTCTTGATCCCGCCGTGTACCCCGTAATAGACCGGCTGGTCGAATCCCTCGATTTCGGCTTTCCGGGTGGGGCCGCCCTCACGGGTGATGGTGATTTTGGATTGATGAACGATATTACCCATGCTTCCCTCCTTTTTTTCTGTTCGTCATGAGACCTGTTTACTGCCCACCCCGGCGGTGAGAACCAGCTTGGTCGCTTCTTCAAAACTCAGGTCCAGGG
>JAABSQ010000592.1 GCA_011390315.1 Desulfobacteraceae bacterium | reverse complement strand
AGCCCGGCCGTCAGAAAGAGCGCCGATTCCGTAATTTCGCTCATGGCCCCCAACATGTCGCCGGTGATGCAGCCCATTCGTTTTTTGTAGAACATCAACATTCCGAAGGTGGCCATGAAAAAAACCAAGATGACCAGAACGCCCCGCCATCCGGCCAGGATCGAGAGAATAATCGGGATCAGCAGTCCGATAAAGGCGGCGTTTTTCGGTTTTTCCCTGAAAAAATCATGCCCCGTGCCGCCCTCGGGCCGGCCGTAGGGGAGATACCGAAAACCGAAAATCATGCTTCCCCTTGCAAATGCCGGAATCACCCAGAGGAGCAGCGAACGATGGGCTTCCATCTCCGAAATACCGCCCCATTTCACCGCCAGCCCCGACACGATCGCCACCAACCCCATCGCTCCCACCCGGCTGTCTTTCATAATGGTCAGGGCCTTTTCCCGGGGCCGGTTGCCGTAGAGCCCGTCGGCCATATCCCCCAGCCCGTCGATATGAAAAGCGCCGGTGATCCAGATCAGAAACAGCACATCCAGAATTGCGGCCACCGGGGGTGACCAGAGCTGGGAAACCAATAGATCGAAGGCCGCCAGCAGGCCGCCCAATATCAATCCCACAACGGGGAAAAAGGGAATCATTCCAAGGGGGTCGAAATCCACCGGTTTTCCGGCCGGCAGTACCGTAATAAATTGAAAGGCCGCGCGCAATCTTTTCATGAGAGCAGGTTCCGTTTGTGAGTTCCATAGCCGCTGAAAGCCGGCGGGTGTGGTGATCATTTCCGGTGCCGACATATCCAAACGAATGGGGGATGTCAAATGGAAATCCGGAAAGAAGCCGATTGAAATGGGTATTTTCAGCTATGTAAAAAGGAATACAGAGGAGGGAAATTTTTGGTAATAGACCTTCGGATTACCATTTCTCAGGTGTAATTTACTTTTTCAGAGCCTCTCTGAGGTCCTTTTCAAAAGCTATAAATGCCGAAAGTGATCTCAGCGGAGTAAAATCTTCTATGAAGTTTGGAATTTGGTGGGCACTCGATGCGGGTCGGAATTTTTTCAACCGCCGGCCTGTTCGCCCGCTTGCTCTTTTCAGACACTCATGGAGGAGATTCTTGGGATCCGGGATGGATTCGATGGTATTGAGAGAAGGCAGAGGCAGGGACCTTTGTCCGTTTTTGTTCCCGGCCGCTCGGCGAATGGCTGTTTCATCAAACAACAACCATGCTTCCTGCATTCGAACCGGAATGACACAAATGGGCGGAATCTGAATTGCTTTTGTCATTTTACTGGCACAGTATGCGGCCCGGATTTCCTTTGCGCGATTTTCTCGCAATTCTTTTTCGGCATCTCGATGGATAAAGAGAACGTCACACGGGTAGTACTCGATACTGGTGCGGATTTTTTCATCCAGCTTGGCGCCTCCCGAAAAAAGACGAAGGTCCGCCCATTGCGGTTGAATAGTTCCCTCGATCCCGTTCATTCGAAGGGTCCAGGTGATGATGGGAATCAGCACTGTGTCCGAACTGCCGTCGGTGATGAGGGTATATCTGAGTTCGTTCATTACGGCTGTTCAAAGGGAAGGGGCCGTTGAAAATCAGGTCGATCCATGACTCGCCTGGTTTTTGTAGGGCTCCTATTCTCAAACCGGGAAGCTGATTCCGGTGTTAAATAGCTCAAGATTTTCCCTTTGGCGATCGGTGAAATATCGGTTGCCGCTTCTGCACGCCAGGTTTCGGGCAGCCAGCCGAATCGCACCCCTTTGCACCGCCGGCCGTCTTGGATGGTCTCTTGCAGTTCGGCGATTAACAGGCTGTCGTCCGGGACCTGCTTCACTACCCACGGAGAATGTGTGTTGACGATGACCTGGCGCAGGGGGTTGTCCGATCCTTCCGGTTCGGAGGGATCGACTGCAATATCTTTCAATAGATCTAAAATGGCGGTTATCCTGTCGGGATGAATGCCGTTTTCCGGTTCTTCGAGACAAATCAACCCGCTCATCGTCGGATCGAGTTCAATCACCGCCAGGGCCAAAAACCGCAAAGACCCGTCTGAAAGAGAACGGGCCGGGTGAACCGTACCGTTGTGCCCTTCAACATTCAAGGTAAGGAGTTCCCGTTTCTCATCTTTGTCGATGAACACGGCATGAACATCATCAATCAATTCCGACAAACGGTTTCCGATCTGTTCATAGATCCAATTTTCCGGGGATTGCCCGTCTTTGCTGAATTCTCTGGACAATGCGAACAGGGTGGCAGGGATGTGTGCGCCATTCGCACTTAAGCCGGGCGATGTGATGAATCGATCGGGTTCTCTCAAGGCGGTCGGTTCAAGCTGCAGCAGCCGCCAGGACTGCATTTCCCGCCGGGCGATCAGGGCGGTAGGGCTTTCCGTTGCATTCACCGTGGACAGCACTGTGCGCGGCAAGGTGTTCACCAAGAAGGATTTCGGCATCCCCCCGCTGCCGTCCTGTGCTAACTTGATAATCGGATTTCCTTCCTTATTGATGCCGGTCGAGATGAAGGGCGCGCTTCTGCGGCCATGCAGCACCGATTGTCGCCATTTTCCCGCACTGTGAGGGAATTTCAGAAATTTAGGCGATTCGCTCCGGTTGATATGTTCCAGCTTTTCTTCAATCAGCTTCAGTTTTCCAAGAGAGGAGAGGTCGTCGTCCGTGTGATACCCGATTGTCAGGGAATAACGTAGAAACGTGATACTGGCTGTCGCCTTTTGGCCGAGATCATCGATCCCTTCTTTGGGGATGATCATCTCCGCTTCAAATGACATCTTTTCGGTATATTGGTTCCCTATTCTGTGGAAAATGTTTCTTACATCTCCGGTATTTCCTTTTTCCGCACGAACAGAGAGGGCGGCATCGATCAGCGGATGGTTGGCCAGAGCACTCAAAAACCGGATGGCGTCAAACAGATTGGACTTTCCGACCCCGTTCGCACCGGCAATACAGGTGAAGGGGCCGAACCGGATGTCGACATCCATGAGGTTTTTAAAACCGGAAACTTTTAGTCGTGTGAGCACGGGTTCTCCAAAAAATTACTTTTAAGATTGGCAGCCACTATTCACTGGAAATCAGTAATTGCAAATCCAGTTTAGACCGAATCGATTCTCGCAGTAATGGCGGGCGCTTTTCTTATCTTTTAACGGGAATAGAATTCGGATGCAAGCAACTATCAAATAAAAGCGATTTTTCCTTAATTGCCATTTTGAAGTTACTGGACAGCCATATCCAAGGGAATGGGAATTTGGTATAAGAGTTGAGCCCCGGTTCTCGGATGCCGAAAACCCAGCTCGGATGCATGCAGTGCCTGCCGATCCACCCGAAGGCGTATCCGGTCCTCGGGGGTGAGCCGGTCGTCGATGAAGCGCAAAAAAAGCGTGTCGTCGACTCCGTAGAGTTTGTCTCCGACCACCGGGTATCCCATACTGGACAGGGTGGCCCGGATCTGGTGGAGGCGGCCGGTGTCGGGCCGGGCTTCCACGAGGCTGATCTGGCCGTGACGTTTCAATAGCCGAAAACGGGTTCGGCAGTGTTGCGCCGCGGCGGAATTCGTTTCCTTTCCGATGGATGAAACAAATCGCCGCTTTTTTCGCACCGGGCTGTCGGTGTCGGGCCTAAGATACCCCTCGGCGATCCTCGGCTCAGACGGAAAATTCCCTTCCACAAGCACCTGATAGACTTTTCGGACGGTTCCGGCTTCAAACTGTGCCTGGCAGATTCGGGCGGTCTCGGAATCTTTGGCGATCAGCACCAGCCCCGAGGTCTCCCGGTCCAGGCGGTGGACGAAATGGATGCTTTTCAGGTCTTCTCTTTCCATGAGCAACCCCCAGAGCGTATGGGCGAAGTAGCGGCCGCCCGGGTGGCAGGGGAGATTGCCCGGCTTGTTGATCACCAGGATGGCGTCATCCCGGTACACGATTTCATAGTCCGGGTTGACCTGGGGTTCGAGGTGTTCCGGCGGATGGTAGGAAAGGATATCTTCAGGGGCGAGCGGAAATTCGGCGCTTACCGGGTTTTCGTTGAGTCGAATGCGGCCCGCTTCTATATCCCGCAGCCACTCGACCCGGCTTTGATAGCGGAAGCGTCCGGACAGGAAATCGATGACCCGTATACCCGCTTCTCGGGGATGAATCCGAACGGCGATTTTTCTCTGCAGGCCGGTTGTTTTCATTTCCTTCCCTGCAAGCGAATGGGCGACCACCATTCCTTATCCGGCGGGATCAGAAATCCAAAAATCTTCCGTATACGCCTCGCTCAACCGCCACAACCGGTCCTGAACCTTCCGATCGAATGAAATGGAGGCCGGTTCGGTCTTCTCGCGGTTGATGAAATAGTTTCCCGTGACATTTTCGAGATCCGGGGAGGCGGCGGCGTGGATCAGGTTTTCGGCGCCTTTTTCCACGGTGGCGCCGCCGCTGATGCCGAAGGCGTGAAGGAGTTTGGTGCTGATGACGCCGGGGTGCAGGCAGTTGACGGTAACCCCGGCGCCTTTCAGCTTTTCGGCCAGCCGGAAGGTGAAGAGATTGACGCAGAGTTTGGACCGGCTGTATGCGTCATAGCCGCTGAAGGAGGATTCCCCCTGCAGGTTGTCGAAGTCGAGGTCCGAGGCATGGGCCATGGAACCGACGTTGACGATGCGGGACGGGGCGCTTTCTTTCATCAGGTTCATGAGCGACAGCGTCAGCAGAAACATCGCCAGATAATTCACGGCAAAGGTCATTTCATGGCCGTCGTCCGAGATTTCCCGGTCTTCCATGTAGACCCCGGCGTTGTTGAGCAACACGTCCAGCCGGTCGTATTTTTCCTTGATCTCCTCGGCCAGGGTTTGCACTTCTTGCAGGGAGGCGAAATCGGCCTGCAGGAGATCGGGTTCGGTTCCGGTTCTTTCCTTGATTTCCGCAAGTACCGATTTGCCTTTTTTCGAATTTCGGCCGTGGACCACCACCTCCGCGCCCATGTCGGCCAGCTCCAGAGCGGTTTCCCGGCCGATGCCGTCGGTGGCGCCGGTGACCAGAACGCGTTTTCCTCTGATATGCTCGGCCAGGCGGTCGCGATCCCAATCCATCTGTCTTCACCTCCCATCGATTTTGACTGTGATTTCGGGGGGCCCGTCAAACACCGGATGCCGGTGAGCCGGGTTGTCGTCCCATGGACAGTTTAAACAGGGTCGGTCCCAGAAAGCAAGTGATGAGGGCCAGAAAGACGATGGCGTCTTTGGTTTCCTCGGTGATGAGCCGGTTCTGGACCCCGATGGCGGCGGCGGCGATGATGAGGCTGAGCCGGGCGGAGAGCAGGAACCCCACCTGGAATACCTCCCGAATTCTTCGGCCGCGAAGCAACAGCAGAAAGGCCGGGGCCAGCTTTACCACCAGGGCGAATCCCAGCAGGGTGAGTGTAAAAAGAATCGGTTCCGGCTGAAGAACATTGGAGAGGTCGAACTGCATTCCGACGTGAATGAAGAAAACCGGAATCAGAAATCCGAACCCCAGCGCGGACAGCTTGGTCTCCAGGAGCGGCTTTTTTCTGAAAACATAGGAAAAGAGGCTTCCGCCCATGAAGGCCCCCAGGACCGGTTCGAGATGCACCAGTTCCGAGAGGCCCACGAAAAGAAAAAGCAGGGCCATGGAGAGTCGCA
>JAABSQ010000591.1 GCA_011390315.1 Desulfobacteraceae bacterium | reverse complement strand
CCCGATCTCCTGGGCGTCCTCCTGAATCCCCAGGACCCGTTCGGCCTGGGACGGGTGCCACCAGGCCCAGATCCGGCCCAGCCGGAGGAGAATGCCGAATCCCAGAAAAAGGGGAAGGGGAAGAACGAATCGCCAACCGATGCCGTGTTGAATAAACAGGATGTAGAAGGTGATCCCGAAAAGGGTAAGGAAATCCGCCAGGGTGGCGGCGATGAGGATCGACTGGCCCAGATCGGTTTTGCTGAGCCCCGCTTCCTTCAGGGTCGGCATCACCAGCCCCAGGGAGGTGGTGGACAGAACCAGGGCCATGAAGATGCCGCGGCCGAGAAGCAGGGCCGCCCCCAGGGAAAGGCCCAGGGTGACAAAAAAAAAGAGAAATTGGAAGAGAACCTGGCCCCGGCTCTGGCGTCGAAGCGTCCTGAAATCGATTTCCATTCCCGCCTGGAACATGAGCAGGAGAAAACCGAGCTCTGCGAGAAAGGGGAGCCATTCGCCCGCGAATTCCATGTTCAGGAGGCTTTTGCCCAGGAGCACTCCGAAGAGGATTTCCGCCACCACCGCCGGTATTCGCAGATGCCCGCTGACGGCGGGCAGCAGCAGCGCCGCCAGGGAGACCAGCACAAGGGCGTATTCCTGGGGAATGACCATCGCGGGCATGGCTTACTCCGAAGCGATCACCAGCACCGAACAGGCGGCCCGTTCGATCAGGAGTTCTCCCACATGAGGAGACAGGAGCTCCTTTTCCCGTTGGGTGCTGCCGATGATCATGAGGTCGTGTTCCTCGGACTGGGTGATGATCTCTTTGACCGGATTGCCCTCCCGCAGTATTTCGCCGATTTCGATTTTCCGGATGTGACTGATTTCCCGCACCCGTTTGAAAATCGCTTCCGGCGATCCGCCGGTGTTTCCTTCATGGATGAAATCGGGCTGCTGGACCACTACCGTGTCCACCGAGGCGTCGAACTGTTCCGCCATGTCGATGGCCGTCTCCAGGGCCAGCACCGACTTGGCGCTGCCTTTGAACGGGACCAGGATACGGTGATAGGGGGTCGATTTTCGAGCCACCAGCAAGGGGCAGGGCAGGGAATGGGCCAGGGCGGTTATTTCCGGTGTGGTCAGCGACTTCAGAAAAGAGGTCTCCAGGGGCCGGATAATCACCAGAGCGATGTTTTCCTCTTCGCAGAGGGCGGGAAGCTGACGAATCGGATTTTTTTCGGAGGTGTGCATTCGAATATCGTACCGGCCGGTCCACTCGGCCAGGTACTCCGACGGGTCGGGAGTGTCGATGTGCCGAAGTACGCTGAGGTGGCCGATGCTGGTCTGGGGGACGATATACATGCACTCGTCCAGGACCGGGTGGTTTTTTCCCGGGTCCCGGTCGGTGAGCACCACCAGAAGGTTTCGTCCCCAGGTGGTGGGAAAAGGCATACGGGCGCAGGCCAGCAGAGAGCAGACCGACCGGAAGAAATTCCGTTTTCCGAGCAAAACGATCCGATCTCCCAATTCAACCGTGATCTCGCCGTTCAGGGGAAGCATGGCTCCGTCCCGGAAGACCGCCACCAGCCGCCAGTCGGGACGGTCGAGATGATCGATGCCGATCCCGGCGATCCAGTTGTCTCGGGTGACCAGGACCTCCACCAGTTCTCCCTGGCCCCGGGAAACCGGAAAGACATTGATTCGGGGATCCTGAAGATAATGGTACATGGTGCCGGCCACCATCTCGGCCGGAAACAGGGTATAGACATCCAGACCCTGGTACTGTTCGGTGAACCCGGGCTGCCGCACCACCGACAGGATGTGTTTGACCCCCTTTTCCCGGGCGTAACGGGCCACCGCCAGGTTGACCTTGTCATTGTCGGTCAGGGCCAGCACATAATCGCTGTTCTCCAGGCCCGCTTCCTCCAGAAGCACCGGGCTGGAGGCGTCTCCGGTGATGGCTTTGGCCACCGTGTCATGTTGATGAGACAGCTCCGTCAGGTCGCTTTCAGACGGGTCGATGAGGGTGATGTGCCAGCGTTCCCCCAGTCGGCTCAGCAGGTTTCGTGTATAGATTCCCGCGCCGCAGATCAATGCCTTCATGGCGGGCCTGGTCCTGCATACTTCCTTATGTTGTTCGTTCATGGCGATTTAATCGGTACCGGAATCCCGGCCACCGTCCAGATGACCCGGTCCGCGCAGGCCGCCACCTGTTGATTGGCAAACCCGACCAGATCCCGGTACTGCCGGGCCAGGCCGTTTTCCGGCACGATGCCGGCGCCCACTTCATTGGAAACCAGAATCACCGGGCAGGCGGCCCGGTCGAGGGCGTCGGTCAGTGCCTGTATTTCCAATTTGATCGCCTGCTCATCCCGGGTTTCCATCAGAAGATTGCTCATCCACAGGGTCAGGCAATCGAGAAGGATGGCATCAAATTCGGGGCTCTGTTCACAAACCGCATCGGCGACAGCCACCGGCACTTCCAGGTCGGACCAGCGATCTCCCCGATCTTGCCGGTGTTTTCGCACCCGGTCCCGCATTTCCGCATCCTGAGGAACGCAGGTGGCCAGAAAAAGCTTTCGATTTCCGGGCAGGGCTTCCGCCAGTTCCTGGGCATGGCGGCTTTTGCCGCTTCGGCATCCGCCGATCACAAAAACGGTTTCGTTCATCGGCCTGTCTCCGAAGGCAGGGTCTCCCTGGCATCTATAATGGCTTGGGTAATGGCTTGGGTATCGATGAATTTTTCAAAATGCTCGGCCAGAAGGTCGTATTCCCGATCCCGGGCTTCCAGTCCGTGGATGTCGGGGACAGCGATTTTATCCAGCCCGAGGGTGTCGAGCCATTGCCGAATCACCCCCGGCGTGTCGAACAGACCGTGCATGTAGGTTCCCATCATCCGGCCATCCTTCGAAGCGATGCAGCCGTCTTCGTCTTCGCAAGGGACCTGGTTGCGGGTCAGCACCGAAAACAGGGGGGACCCTCCGGTCCGCCGGGTCCGGCCCATGTGAATTTCATAGCCGGTCCCTTCGATATCGCCCCGGGAAAACCGGGACCGGGTGGTGGTTTTGGGGGCCTGAAGAACGGTCTCCACCGGCAGCAGGTCCAGTCCTCGGGTGGTGCCGGCCGGTCCTTCGAGACCGTCGGGATCATGGACGTACCGGCCCATGAGCTGGTATCCGCCGCAGATCCCCAGGATATGGCCGCCGTTTCGCGTGTAGTCGGAAAGCCGCTGCGACCAGCCGATGTCCTTCACCCAGTCCAGGTCCCACCGGGTGTTCTTGGACCCCGGCAGGATCACCCCGGCAAAGCCGGTCAGGTCCTGGGGCTGTTCGATGAAGAAGAGATCCAGCCCCGGAACGGCCGAGAGCGGATCGAAATCGGTGAAATTGGAGATATGGGGAATGCGGATCACCGCAATAGCCGGTCGTTTGCCGAGGGTGGGGGCGACCGCCGGCGGGTTTTCAATGGCCACCGAATCTTCCGCCTCGATCCGGAAGTGGGTATACCAGGGCAGCACTCCGAAGACCTTCTTGCCGGTCTTTTGTTCCAGCCAGTCGACCCCGTCGTCGAAGAGGCGGATATCGCCCCGAAACCGATTGATGATGAACCCGGCCACGCGATCCCGGTATTGTGGGGGGAGACACGCCAGGGTCCCCACAATCTGAGCGAAAACCCCGCCCCGATGGATGTCGGCCACCAGAATGACCGGGGCCTCGGCATATTCGGCCATTCGAAAATTGACGATATCGTTGGCCATCAGGTTGACCTCGGCGCAGGAGCCCGCCCCCTCCAGGACCACCAGATCATACTGATCCCGCAGCCGGTCCAGGGACTCGCAGGCTGTGGCGAGCAGGGTCGATTTGCGCTCGTGGTATTCCCGGGCGGTGCTGTTGGCGGTCGCCTCGCCCAGCAGCACGATCTGAGAGCCCACCTCGCTGGTGGGTTTGAGCAGAATGGGATTCATATCCACATGGGGCGGTATTCGAGCCGCCTCGGCCTGGACGATCTGGGCCCGGCCCATCTCCAGCCCTTCCGGGGTGACGCCGGAGTTGTTGGACATGTTCTGGGCCTTATAGGGGGCCACTCGAAATCCCCGGTTCAGGAACACCCGGCACAGGGCCGTGGCGATGACGCTTTTGCCGACATCCGAGCCGGTGCCGAGGGCTGCGATGCAGGGGGCTTTGCTCATGACTTTCGATGGTCCGTTTCTAAATTGTATTTTTTCGAATACCCCCTCGGGGTGACCATAAAATCGAGATACTCGAACGTGTTGCTGTTTCCAACAAAAACGGTGGTCTGCATGTCCACCGGCGCCTGGTGAAGATCGCCCAGGGTGGTGATATGCACCTGCTGGTTGTCGCGCATGGCCCCGGTGACGATCCCCACCGGGGTTTTCGGGTTCCGGTATTTGAGGATGATCTTCTGGGCCGCTGCCAAGTGCCCGCTTCGTTTCTTGCTTTTGGGGTTGTAGATTGCGATGACGAAATCGGCCGATGCCGCGGCTTCCACCCGTTTTTCGATGGTCTCCCAGGGGGTCAGAAGATCACTCAGGCTGACGGCGGCAAAATCATGGGTCAGCGGGGCGCCCAGCAGAGAGGCCCCGGCGGCCAGGGCCGGAATGCCCGGCACCACTTCAATCGCCAATCCTTCTTCACTCGGGGAGGAAGCGGGTTCGCCCCCCGCCGATCTCAACCAGGATTCCACGGCCGGGGTTCGACGGGCGTAAAGGCGAATGCCCTTCTGCCGGCACATTTCAAATGCCAGCCCGGCCATGGCGTAGATTCCCGGGTCTCCGCTGGAAACGATGGCGCAGGATTCGCCGCCTCGGGCGATGTCGATGGCCGCTTCCACCCGTTCCACCTCTTTTTTCATGCCGGTGCTCACCACCCGCTTGCCTTCAATCAGCGGCCGAATCAGATCGATATAGGTGGTGTAACCGGCCACCACCGCCACCGAGTTCAGGACCTCGACCGCCCGCCCGCAGAGATACTCAAGCCCGCCGGGGCCGATGCCGACGATGAACAGGGGATTCGGGCCACCGCCACCGTGACGTTTCGGGTTTTCTGTTTGGGGACGATCAGGGTTCCGTGGTTCGCCCCCAAAATTGCTGCCGCTTCGCATACGCTTTCGACTCCTATATGTTTTTTCACCATGGCGGAGGGTCTTTCGATCGCGGTCACTTTCCGAAGCGCGTCCCGATCGAAAAAGACCAGATCCAGACCCAGTTCGAGGCCCAGGGCCCTCAGGCCGGGTTCGTCCCGTTTGATGTCCACCGAGGCGATTCCCCTCAGGCTGCGGGGGGACAAGCTGAATGCGTTCAGTGTCTCCAGCAGAAGGGCTTTCATTTCCGCCATGCCGGTGTTCCGGTTGCATCCCATCCCCGCCGTCAGGGAGCGGGGTCGCAATACCAGAACATTCGGGGGCGGGTCAACCTGAATGTCATCTACAAAAATGCCGGGTGTTTCTTCGGAAAGCGCATAGGCGCTTGCCCGCTTCGCCTTCAGATCTTCCCCTCGATTTCGGAGGGGATATTCCCAGTTTGTGACCGACTCTGCGGGCAGATGCGGCCGAACCCGTCCGAAGGGATCATGAAGTCGGATGTTTCGGCCGGTCAGGAGCGCCATGCTGATCTTTTTGATGGCCCCGGGGGTTTCGATAAAAAGCCCCTCTTGTTGAGCGATGAGATCGATGGCCGGCGCCCGGTTCAGGTCGGTGGCGGTGGTGATGACCGGTTCAGCCCCGGTGACGGCCGCTACCTGCTCCGCCAGGCGATTGGCCCCGCCGAGATGGCCCGACAGGAGGCTGATGGCATGAGCCCCGGTTTCATTCATGACCACCACCGCAGGATCTTCGGTTTTGCGGCGAAGCAGCGGTGCGATCATCCGTACCACGATGCCGGTGGACATGATGAATACATGACCGCGGTACCGGTGAAAAGCCTCGGACAAAATCGCGGAAAGCCGGTCGAAATAGGTCGCGGGAATGTCTTGATCCGGAAGGGAGGCGGAGAGGTAGAGATCCGCATTCGGCAGCAGTCCGACCAGGTTCAGAGCCAGTTCGGCTCCCCCGGGGGTAACGGCCCAGACGGCGAGTTTCTGTGCGGCTTCAGGGCGCTCCATGGCAGGGCTCCGCGCCTATGAATTCACCTGCCGGGCTTCGATTCATGCCGAAGATTCTGCGGTCCGGGCGGGCTCGGCACATTCTACCGCGCCCACCTTTTCGATGGGAAGGGACACCGTGAAGGTGGTGCCGACATCCGGTTCACTTTCCAGAGTGATCGACCCGTTCATGGAATCGACCAGGTTTTTGACGATGGGAAGCCCCAGGCCGGTACCGGTGATATACCGGGTTTTGGCGTTTTTGACCCGAAAAAAGCGGTCGAAAATCTTTTTCTGGTGTTTTTCCTCGATACCGAACCCGTTGTCCGCGACCTGGGTAACGATCCAATTCCCTTTTTTGCGTACGGTGACCTCGATGCGGCCGCCCTCCTGGGTATAATTGACGGCGTTGGAGATCAGATTTCCGAAAATCGACTCCAGCCCCCGGGGATCGGCGGTGATGGTGGGCAGGGGTTCATCGGGCAGTTCCAGGCTCAGGGTCTGCTTTTTGGCTTCGGCCCGGGCCTGAAGGAAATCGACGATGTTCTTCATCAACTCTCCCACATGCACCGTTTCCGGCTCCCGGGTAACGGCGCCGGATTCGATTCGGGACAGATCGAGCAGATCCCCGATCAGGGAAATCATCCCCTGGGTCTTTTCCTTGGCCCGGGAAAGGATGTACTGCTCTTCCGCGGATTCTCCCTCCACCATGTCCTTGAGCACCATGGCCAGCTGCTCGTGGATGGTGGACAGCGGCGAGCGGAGTTCGTGGGAGACCTTGGCCACGAATTCGTTCTTGAGCTGGTCCAGCACCTTCATGGTGGTGATGTTGATCAGGGTGATCACCGCCCCCAGACATTCCCCGTCCTCGGCCAGAACCGGTTTTCCCCGCGCCATATAGTAGACGTTGTGATTCAGGGCCAGTTCATAGGAGGGCGGCTCGTCGGTTTCGTGGTATTTTCCCTGGGAGATGTCATGGACCAGTTTACTGAATCCTTCGTCGGAGATATACGCCTCCATGGGCTCTCCGGCCGGTCGGCAGGGGTCCAGGTCGAGCATCTGCTGAAATGCCGGATTCATAAACACCACCTGGCCCTGGGTGTTGGTCACCAGAATGCCGTTGGGCAGAGACTCGATTATGGTTCGAATCCGGCTTTTTTCGGTGCCCAGATCCAGCAGGGTTTTTTTGCGCTCTTCTTCCAGTTTTTCCGTCTCCCGGGTGAGTCGGAGGTTCTCCCGGGCCCGGTCCACCACGATTCTCAGGTGATCCGGCTCAAAGGGCTTGGGGATGAAGTCGTAGGCCCCCTGCTTCATGGCTTCGATGGCGGTTTCGATGGTGGCGAACCCGGTGATGATGATGACCAGAATGGCATCGTCCATCTCCCGAATCCGCGGCAGCACCTCCATCCCGTCCATCCCGGGCATCTTCAGATCCAGCAGAACGATGGAGATGTCTTCCTGTTCGACCACCTCCAGGCCTTTGTCCCCCCGGTTGGCCTTGAACACCTCGAACCCCATCCGCTTGAGGATCCGTTCACACCCTTCCCGAATCCCCTGCTCATCATCGATGACCAATACCCGCATCGTGTCGTTGTTATTATCCAATTTTCGTATCATCCTCTCCGTTTTTGGGACCGCTCAGGGGAAGTTCAATGGTGAACACCGCACCGCCTTCTGCTTTGTTTCTGGCCTCGATGGTTCCGCTGTGATTTTTGACGATGCTGTAGGCCAGGCTGAGCCCCAGCCCGGTGCCTTCGCCTTCTTCCTTGGTGGTAAAAAAAGGATCGAAAATCTGGGGAAGGATATCCTCCGGAATGCCCGGGCCGGTATCCGAAATTACAATAGCGAGTTTTTGCCTGTCCGAAGACAATTCGGTCTTTATAGAAAGTTTTCCGTTTCCCTCCATGGCTTGAGCCGCGTTGATGATCAAGTTCATGAACAAATGGTTCAGCTGCTGAATATCGCCCGGAATCAGGGGCAGTTCTTCCGCGAAGTTCTTCTCGATTTCGATATTGTGAAAAAGGGTCTGCTTGTCCAGCAGGAAGAGGGTGCGCGACAGGGCCTGGTTTATGTCGTGGGGTTTGATCTGATAGCGGGTCTGGCGGGCGAATTCGAGAAGCTCCTTGACCGTGTCCCGGCAGCGCTGGGCGTCTTTTAAGATTCTCTCAAGATCCTCCTGGACTTCTTCCTGAAGCTCGTGCTCTTCCAGAACCAGCTTGGTGAACAGGGTGATGCTGCCCAGGGGATTGTTGAGCTGATGGGCCACCCCGGCCGAGAGCTTGCCCAGAGAGGCCATTTTATTGGCCTGAAGCAACTGAAGCTGAGTCCTTTCCAGTTTTTCGCGCATCTTGATTTCATCCCGGAGATCGTGGAAAAAGCCGATGGTGGCGACCTCTTTTTCCCCCTCGTAGACAATGGCGGCATTCAGGCTGATGGGCAGTTTTTCTCCGTTCTTGCGGACGATATCCACTTGATAGGACTTGAGTTTGCCTTTTCCGCCCTGTTCATCGCTGCGAAGCTTGCGCATGATTTCCCAGGCCCCGTCGCCGACATAGATGTCTTGAATCATCAGGTGATTGAGACCTTCGTACACCGTATACCCGCTGATTTCAGAGGCGGCGTCGTTGAAGATGAAGACCTTGCCCTTGGTGTCGGCGGCGATGACGCCGTCTACGGAACTCAGGATCAGGTTTCGCAGAAAGGAATTGAATCGCTGGAGTTTTTCTTCCAGACCCTCCAGAAAGGGAACATCGAAATCGAGCATCACCACGGCATCCACTGTGCCCTCATCTGAAAACAGCGGATAGAAATAGTGGCAGTAGGTGCGTTTGTAGACCAGGGAACTGGTTTTGTGGACCAGGGCCGGCTCCTGGGTTCGGATGATCTCGGCAATGGGGCATTCGTCGCAGGGGGCGTCGCATCCCCAGAGGGTTTTGAAGCAGGCCTCGCCCACGATATCCATTCCGAACTGCTCTTTGGCAAACTGGTTGGCGGCAATGATTTTGTAATTGCGCGACACCACGATAATCTGCCGGGTGAAAGAGTCGACCGCCTTGAGCAGGTATTCCTTTTCAACATCAGAGCGCATGCCCGTCTCCCTTTGCTTGAATTTGACGCTATAAAAAAGAGAGCATAACGCGAAAGCAGGGGATAATCAATAAAGAAAAAACGGTGAGCGGGGGGCTTTGACCGGCTCAGGAACGGGAAAGCCGTATTCGAATCAGATCATCGGGATCGCATGAAGATGCCCAGGGGCCGTCCAGGACCAGTACGGCGGTAGTGTTGGGCTGGGCATGGGGGATGGGCGCTCCCCCCGCATCCAGCAGGGTGGTGATTTTTCGAGGGACCGGCGGGCCGGACCGGGTCGAGACCAGCTCGATGGTGTCCCCGACCTCGATTTTGTTGCGGACATTCACCCGAAGCCGGCCGGGGGAAATCTCCTCCAGGATTTTTCCGGCAAACCGGTAGGGATGGGATTCCGGCCGGTACAGGCAATCTTCATAATCGGGCCGGGTTTGTTCGGGGTCCCCGAAATAGAAGCCGGTGCAGTATCGGCGGTGGCTGATCTTGGCGAGTTCATCGACCCATTCGGGTTTCATGGCGTAGGATTCCGGGTCCTTGAAATAGGAATCGATCGCCTCCCGATACACCCGCACCACCGACCCCAGGTAATGGATGCCTTTCATCCTGCCCTCGATCTTGAGGGAAGCGATGCCGGCCGCGATCATTTCGGGGATGTGTTCGATCATGCACAGGTCTCTGGCATTGAAAATGTACGAACCCCGGTCGTCTTCTATAACCGGGTAATAGAGGCCCGGCCGTTTTTCCTCCACCACCGCGTATCTGAAGCGGCAGGGGTGACAGCAGAGGCCCCGGTTGCTGTCTCGCCCGGCCATAAAGCTGCTCAACAGGCACCGGCCCGAGTAGGAGATGCACATGGCCCCGTGGGCGAAGGCTTCGATGTCGACGGGGCAGCGGTCGGCGATCTCCCGAATTTCGGCCAGAGAGAGTTCCCGGGCCGCGTTGATCCGCCGGGCCCCCATCTGTCGCCAGAAACGAGCGGTCCGGTAATTGGTGGTGTTGGCCTGGGTGGAGATATGGACGGGGGTACGGGGGATAAGCTCCCGGGCCGCGGTAAAGATTCCCGGATCGGAGATGATGACCGCGTCCGGACCGATGCGGCCCAACTCCCGCAGATAGGCGGTCAGCGCCTCCTGATCCGAATTGCGGGAGTAGATGTTGCAGGTCACATACACCTTGACCCCATGTCGCCGGGCAAGGGTTATCCCCGCTTCCATCTCTTCCAGGGTGAAATTGCCGGAAAAATTGCGCAGGCTGAAGGTCTTGCCCGCCAGGTAGACCGCATCGGCCCCGAAATGGATGGCGGTTTCCAGTTTTTCAAGATTGCCCGCCGGGGCCAGGAGTTCGATTCTTTCCGGTCCACGGTTCATGGGGCGCATTCCGGGACCCCGGCCCTTCTCAGGGGATTCGGCCGATTCATTCGGCGGAAAGTTCTCCTTCCGAAAACATCCGATCCACCGCCGTGTGAACGCTCTCTTCCCAGAATGCCGGCTGAATCCCGAACCGTTCCTCGATTCGGCCGCAGTCGAGCACCGAATAAGGCGGGCGCCGGGCCGGGGTCGGATACTCGGCGGTGGTGATGGGGGTGACCCGATCGGTCTTCAGGATGGTGTGGCGACCGGCCCGTTCGATGACCGACGAAGCCAGTCCGTACCAGGTGGTGATACCCGATCCGCAGAAGTGGTAGGTCCCCCGGGCGGTTTCCCGACCTTGCAGAATAGGGTCGGTCATCGTCCATATGGCCGATGCCAGATCCGCGGCGCTGGTGGGGGACCCGTACTGGTCGGCCACCACCCGGACCTCGTCCCGTTCCCGGGCCAGGCGGATCATGGTCTTGACGAAGTTGTTTCCGTGGACCCCGTACACCCAGGCGGTTCGAATGATGAAATGTTCTTGCAGGCGGGACCGCACCTCGGCTTCTCCGGCCGCCTTGCTTCGGCCGTATACACTGACCGGCGATACCGGGTCGGATTCCAGATAGGGCGCCCCCTTTTGCCCGTCGAAGACAAAATCGGTTGAGATATGGATCAGCGGAATATTCAGGCGGGCACAGGCCGCGGCCAGGTGGGCCGGGCCGTCCCGGTTGACGGCAAAGGCGGTTTCCGTTTCGGTTTCCGCCTTGTCCACGAGCGTATAGGCCGCCGCATTGATCGCCAGGGACGGGCGGCGCCGGTCGAAGGCGTTCGTCACCTGTGCCGAATCGGTGATATCCAGTTCCGCATGGGAGAAGGCTGCCATATCGACGGCGCCGGGCCGGTGCTGCCGAACCAGTTCCCATCCCAGCTGACCATTGGCCCCGGTGATCAGAATGGTCATGATTCGGACCTCCGGGACGGCAGCCGGCGGGCGGGAAAATCGGCGAGGGAGGGCAGGTCGGCATCCTTATCGGAAATGATCGGGTCGGAGACCGGCCACTCGATGCCGATCTTCGGGTCGGACCAGAGAATGCCGCCTTCATCTCCCGGCGCATAGAAATCGGAGCATTTATAGAGGAAGTGGGCGGTGTCGCTGAGGACGCAGAATCCGTGGGCGAACCCTTCGGGAACAAAGAGCTGTCGGCGGTTTTGTTCAGAGAGACGGACCCCGATCCAGCGTCCGAAGGTGGGGGAGCCTTTACGAATATCCACGGCCACGTCAAAGATCTCCCCGGTGATCGCCTGCACCAGTTTGGCCTGGGGGTGCTCGCTTTGAAAATGGAGCCCTCGCAGGGTGTTCTTCACGGAATAAGAGAGGTTGTCCTGAACAAAGGCGCAGGGAATGCCGCTTTTTTCATATCGCTCCTGTTGGTAGGTCTCCATAAAAAGGCCCCGTCTGTCTTCGAATACCCGGGGTTCGATGATCAGTACGCCTTCCAGCTCAGTGGGTATGATATTCATGGCGATTCCTCTAAGCCTC
>JAABSQ010000590.1 GCA_011390315.1 Desulfobacteraceae bacterium | reverse complement strand
TGACGGGTGAAGAAGCGGTCAAGCGGGAGCTGGCCTTGATCTGTGTTCAGGCCAAGCCCAAACACCGGACGGAAATTCTTCGCATCGTCGACACCTTTCGCGCCAAGGTGGTGGATACCGGCGCGGAGCACTACATCATCGAGGTGGTGGGAAGAGAGGAAAAGGTGAATGCCATGATTGCTCTCCTGGAGCCGATGGGCATCAAAAAACTGACCCGTTCCGGCATTCTGGCCCTTTATCGCGAACCTGATTGACGGAAGGGATCAGGCCTTGACCGGCTGCTCCCTTCCGCCGTTTCATCTCCCGCATTCGAGCGGTTATTCTTTTTCGAAATCCTATTTCTCGTCCCGGGTGGGCGGCGCCATGAATTCCGGTCCCACCGGATCTTTGATGGTTTCTTCGAGGATCTTATCGATCTCTTTTTTGGCGGCGCCGTTGAGATTCCAGCCCACCACATCCCGGACCGGCTTCATCTGTTCCGGCTTTCGCCCGCCCCAGAGAGCGATCTCGACCCCCTGATCCAGCACCCATCGAACCGCCAGCGGCAGCAGGTCTTTGTTGAAGCGGTCTTTGGCCAGCTCTTCCAGTTTATCGGCTGCGGCCAGATACTGGTCGAAGCGCTTTCCCTGAAATTTGGGATCATACTGGCGCAGGTCGTCGCCCTTGAACTCCCGGTCTTTGGACATCTTGCCCGACAGCATCCCACGGCAGAGAGCGCCGTAGGTCATGAGGGCGATGTTGTGGTCTTCACAATATTCCTTTTCTGCCCCTTCGATCTGCCGCTCGAAAATGTTATAGGGCGGCTGGCTCAGGTGAAGGGGCGCCGATTTTCGAAACTCCTTCATCTGCTCCGGTGAGTAGTTGCTCACCCCGATGGATCGAATCTTTCCGCTGTCAAAAAGGTCCTTCATGGTTTCTGCGGTCGCTTCGATGGGAACCAGAGGGTCCGGCCAATGGACAAAATAGATGTCGATGTAGTCGGTCTTCAACCGGCGAAGGGAATCATCGATCTCCTTCAGAATGCGATCGCGGGTCGAATTGCGAAAGACCTTTCCATCCTGCCATTCCAAAGTTGCCTTGGTGGAGATGAAGAGCTTGTCCCGCCCGCCGTATTCCTGAACCGCCTTTCCGACGATCTCTTCGGATCGGCCGAAACCGTATACCGGCGCGGTATCGATGAGGGTGATGCCTTCGTCCAGGGCGGCATGAATCGTCTTGATAGACTCTTTTTCATCGGCGCCCCCCCACATCCATCCGCCGATCGCCCAGGTGCCCAGGGCGATGCGGGAGACGTTCATGTCGGTGCCGGGAATTTGGGTGTATTCCATGGTGGGTTCCTCCTTCTAAATAGATCTGTAATTAAACCCCTCCGTTTGTGTCGGTAAAAAGAATATATAGATTTCTGGTGGAGGGAAAAGGAAATTAAGATTCTTCTTCTATATTCTTCTATAATTCAAAATTATTTTAGGGATGAAGCAGGAAAAAGTAAATACGGTGAAATCCGTATATTTCCGGTTCCTGATATTTTAACTAGTTTAATTTCTTAAATATATAAAAATGAACTAGTTAATATTGTTGAAAAAGAAATTTCTGAACTGTCTGGCAATTCCACCCAAGCCATTGAGGTGAAATGGGAGTGGGATACCCTGTACAAAAGCTGTAAAACCATAAATCAATATTTATCCGGAAATCGAGACGCGGGTTGTAACCAAAAAAGGTTTTTAAAGAAGGAACATTCTCTTTAGAATTTCTCCTTTAAAAAAGCGATCTTTGTGTGAACTGTTTTTATCGCAAAGGCCGAACCCGCTTGGATTTTCAGTTGTTAATTATCAATCTACATGAAACGCCCCATTTTCTCTCCCTCGAATGATTTGTAAAATACTCAGTGCATGAACGGGTATTTTCTAACACTGAATCTTGAAGAAGAAAGGAGGCGAAAATGGCTCAGGAAACCAGTACGGTGGAAAAAATGTCGAACATGTCCACCAGCATCTTTTTGTTGATCGTCGGATTGATCTTTTTGATCATCAATTTTACGGTTTTTCCGGTGTTCGGATTTATTCTCGGT
>JAABSQ010000589.1 GCA_011390315.1 Desulfobacteraceae bacterium | reverse complement strand
AGGGTTTCCCCGACGATCACCGATGCAAGTCCGGCCACAATCGTGCCGACGCCCATGTTGACGTCCGCGGCCCCCTGGTTCTGGGCCACCAGTGCGCCGCTGAGGGCCACCAGCGCATTGGAGAGGCCGACCCCCAGGATGATAATCCGGTGGGTGTTGACCCCCTGGCTGGTGATCATGCGGGGATTGTCTCCGGTGGCCAGAAGACAGAGTCCCAGTTCGGTGTGGAGAAACCAGATGATCCCCAGAGTCACCGTCAATGAAATGGCCCCGAAAGCGACAGGGGCGGCCGAATATCCGGCGAAGCCCAATACGGCGAATGCATCCAGGACCGTTTCCGATCCCAGAAGGGAAACATTGGGCCCGTCCATGATTCGAATGTTGATGGAATAGAGGGCGATCATGGTGAGGATGGATGCCAGCAGGTGCAGGATCTTCAGCTTGGTGTTGAGCAGGGCGGTCACCATTCCGGCCAGAAATCCCGCCGCCATGGCACAGAAAAGCGACAGAATCGGATCGATGCCCTTGGTAACGGCCACCGCCGAAACCGCGGCGCCCAGGGGCAGGGATCCGTCTACCGTGAGATCCGGAAAATCGAGGACCCGAAAGGTGAGATACACCCCCAAGACCATGATGCCGTAAACGAATCCCTGCTCCAGAGCCCCGATAAGCGCATACGCGGACATTTTTTCAGCGGTAGATTTTATCGGCCCGAGAAAGGATCTCGGGCGGCACGGCAACCCCCATCTTTTCGGCGTAGTTGAGGTTGAGGTGCAGCTGAAGCGCTTTCTGTGTTTCCACCGGCATCGCACCCGGGTCCGCCCCGTGAAGAATTTTTTCCGCCATGGCCCCGGTCTGGTACCCGTGCCGGTAGTAATCGAATCCCATGGCCGCCACGGCGCCCCGGGCCACTGAGTCGACATCCGCGCAAAACAGGGGCAGTTGGTTCTGGACGCAGACCTTGATGGCCGATTCCAGGGCCGAAACCACGGTGTTGTCGGTGGGGACGAAAACCGCGTCGACCCGTCCCACCAGACTCTTGGCCGCCTGGAAGACCTCGCTGGATTTGGAGACGGTGGCCTCGACCACATCAAACCCCATTTTTCGGCCTTCCTCCTGAATCTGTGCTACGGTGGCTTTGGAGTTGGCCTCTCCGGAATTATAGATCACCCCGAGCCGCTTCAGATCGGGGAAAAAGATCTTGACCATTTCCATATGTTTGTCCACCGGCAGCAGATCGGAAACGCCGGTGATGTTGCTGCCCGGTTTTTCCAGATTTTTAACCAGTCCCGCTTTCACCGGATCGGTCACGGCGGTGAAAAGAAAGGGGGTGTCGCCCATATGGGGCGCTTTTTTCAGGGCCTGGGCAATCGCCTGAGCGGTGGGGGTGGCGATGGCCAGAATCAGGTCGGGTTCTTCGCCCATGATCTGATTGGCGATCTGTCCGGCGGTGGCCATATTGGCCTGGGCATTGTGAACGGCGTATTCCACTTTGAGTTTCTGTTCGGCCAGATAATCCTGAAATCCTTTCAGCACCGCATCCAGGGCCGGATGTTCCACGAACTGACTGACGGAAATCTGATATTCCTTTTCCTGTGCCGCCGATGCCGAGGGGAAGAGGAAAAATATTGTCGCCAGGAAAACCAGGACCCGAATCCGGGTTTTGTTCATCATTGTCTTCATGTATTGCCTCCTGAATCTATAGTTACCGGCAACTAATGATACAAGCGCTTTGCCTTGTCAACCTTTTTGGCGGGGGAGTATTCATTGCTTCCGGAAAGGGGAAACCAAAAACGCTCTAAAGCAGAGGTGAAATGAAAAAAAGCTTGACATCCGTTTCCCACCTGGTTTAAGCAGGTTCGAAACTCTAATAAAGGAAATATTCAGTGGCTCACTTTTTTGCAGGCAGATATTTTTGGTTTTGGTATTATTTTTATACCGGACTTCTGCCTGGGGTGCGCTGAACCTTTCCACACAAAACGCAAACAAAGCCGTAGGCAGAACAAAGCCCACGGCTTTTTTATTGGAAAAAGGCCGTGGGGCGAAAATCCTCGCGGCCTTTTTGCTTAAAAAAGGAGAACCGATCATGAAACCGACCTATGACGTGCATGTAGAAGAATTCATCCCCCTGATCCCCCCCCG
>JAABSQ010000588.1 GCA_011390315.1 Desulfobacteraceae bacterium | reverse complement strand
CCCTGGGATTGGCAGCGGTGTTGTTGGCGCTTACCTGGATGCTGGGCCGGTTTTTCTGCGGCATGCTCTGCCCCATGGGGACCACCATCGATGTGACCGACCGTTGGATTCGGGGAAAATCATCCCGCAAATCCGAAGACGAGAATGCCGCAACATCCGAAGCGGCCGCCGTTCGCATGCGGCGAATCAAATATTACCTGCTCTGCTTCGTGCTCGGGGCCGCTGTTTTCGGGGTTTCCTTGGTTTTTCTGGCCGCACCGATTCCCCTGATTACCCGCTTCTACGGTCTTTTGATCTTTCCCGCAACGGCGTTTCTGTCGGAAGTGGGGCTGGAGGCGATTCGGCCGGCAGCCGACTACTTCGATATGACCGGCCTGGTCTACGCCCAGGTCGAGGTGGCGCGGTTCGCGCTCCAGTGGTTCACGGTTCTGCTTTTCGGCGGCATCTTTGCACTGGCGGTCGTATCGCCCCGGTTCTGGTGCCGGAATCTCTGCCCCGCCGGCGGGCTCTTCGCGATTTTTTCCCGAAAGCCCCTGATTCGAAGACAGGTGTCGGAAGACTGCGTTCATTGCGGGAAATGCCGAAGATCCTGCCCCATGGCGGCCATTCCGGAGGATCCCCTGGCCACCGCTCACGGGGAATGCATCGTCTGCGAAACCTGTGTGCGAATCTGCCCGGTGGACGCCGTCCGCTTCTCCGCTACCGGTCATGCCGGGCCGGCGCCGAATACTCAGCCCATATCCCGGGACCGCCGCCGGCTGATTCTGGCGGGAGCATCCGGCGCCGGGGCGGCGATCGTTTCCATAACCGGTCTCCAGTACCGTCCGGCTCGGAAAGGATCCGGTCAGATTCTCCATGCCGGACTGATCCGCCCGCCGGGGGCTTTGCCGGAGCAAGATTTTCTGACCCGGTGCATTCGATGCGGAGAGTGCATGAAGGTTTGCCCCACCAACACCCTTCAGCCGATCGGCCTGACAGCCGGATTCTACGCCTTTTTCAGCCCCCGCATCGTGCCTCGGCGGGGGCCCTGCGAACCCCTCTGCAACGGTTGCGGTCAGGTCTGCCCCACCGGCGCCATTCGTCCCCTGCCGCCCGAGGAAAAGCAATGGGCCAAGGTCGGCACCGCTTACGTGCTGCGGCATAAATGCCTGGCCTGGGAGTTCGACCGAGAGTGTCTGGTCTGCGACGAGGTCTGCCCCTACAACGCCATCGATCTGAAGTCGGTCGAGGGCGGGTCGGCGCCGGTGCCGTTCATCTATGAGCACCGGTGCAGCGGATGCGGTTTCTGTGAACACCACTGCCCGGTCCAGGCCGAATCGGCCATTGTGGTTGAACCCATGGAGGCGCTTCGACTGGCGAAAGGATCTTACCGCGAGACCGCTCAGGCGATCGGGCTGGAACTTCGACTTTCCGAATCCGGAGAAAAGGCCCGGGCATCCGATCCCTACGGCTCAGCCGCGGAACCTGAGACGGGCGGATTCGATTCCGGAGGTTCTGATGACGGGGGTCTGCCCCCGGGGTTTACGGAATAGGCGCTTCAGAAATCCCTGAAATCATCTTCATCCAGGTAAATGACCTGTTCGGGGGTGATCTGCTTTCGTTCTTTGGTTGCTTTGGATAGAGGTTTACACTCCAGCTCCTCTTCCTCCGGTTCATTCAAGAATGGCCCCGCCGGTCGTCACCGGCGATCCTGTCGGTTTCGCCGAAACCTTGCGTATGGGGATCGACCACCAGCCTGATATTCTTTTCACCACCGCGCTGTCTCCGCCGTCTGGATTGAAAAAGCGGTTGGAGACCTTCTTTGCTTCTCATCCTTAGAACTCTCTTGACAATCTGCTCAAATCTTCCATAGAAAGAGGATAAAAAACCCGCCATTCTCCAGGACAAAAACATGCGAAAAGTATCGACGGCTTTACTGGTCATTCTGCTGGTTACTGTTTTTCACTTTTCTGATACCGCCGCCGCCGAGGAGCCGTTCTCTCCATATGTGGAAGATTTCACCGACGGCCGAATCGATTGGGACAACGGGATTGTTTTCGGAATGGGCCGGGGATATCTTCACCTGAACGGCGGTTCCAAGCAGAAGGCCTTGCGAGCCGCCCAAACCGCTGCGCTCCAGTCGATTCTCAAAATCGCTTCGGGG
>JAABSQ010000587.1 GCA_011390315.1 Desulfobacteraceae bacterium | reverse complement strand
CCTGGGAGCCGAGCCTCCTGGCGATGGCGGTCTACGTTTTCGCCATTCTGTTGGCCATGGGGGTGGTGCTGGTCCTGACCTCCCGGCTCGGCCCCCGACACCCCAACCCGGACAAGGACCGGGTGTATGAAAGCGGAGTGATTCCCTCAGGGCAGGCCCAGTTCGACTTTCCGGTCCCTTTTTATATGATCGCCGCCTTTTTTCTGATCTTCGATGTGGAGGCGGCCTATATCTTCTCCTGGGCCGTGGCCTTCAAACCGCTCGGGTTCGGGGGATGGATCAAGATCACTTTTTTCATTCTGGTCCTGCTGGTCAGCCTCTTCTACGTCTGGGCCAAAGGCGGGCTGGACCGCGGCATTTCCGTACGCGGGGTCGACAAACGATGAAAAATTCCGCCGCCCGCGATGAATTCCGGTCCGAATCCCCGGATACCGAGGCCCGTGAACCCGGCACCCGAGACCCCCAGACCATGGACACGGTCATCAACTGGTGCCGCCAGTACAGTCTCTGGCCCCTTTTTTTCGGCCTCTCCTGCTGTTTTGTGGAGCAGGCCGCAGCCTTCGCCTCCCGTTACGATATCGCCCGGTTCGGCGCCGAGGTCTTCCGCGGGTCTCCCCGGCAGGCCGATCTGCTCATCGTCTCGGGCACCGTCTTCAAAAAAATCGCCCCGGTGGTGCGGCGGCTGTATGATCAGATGCCCGATCCCAAGTGGGTCATCTCCATGGGCTCCTGCGCCAACTGCGGCGGCATGTATGATGTCTACAGCGTGGTGCAGGGCGTCGACCAGATTCTGCCGGTGGATGTTTACGTTCCCGGATGCCCGCCCCGGCCCGAGGCCCTGCTGCAGGGGCTGATCATGTTGCGAAAGAAGATCATGAATACCGAGCGGCCGGCTGCGGCCGTCCTGCGAAAGGGCGGCACGGAAGGGACGCAGGAGACGGAGTTGACAGCCGGAAAAACCAAATCCCGTGACACCCGGGGTCCCGGCTACCTCGACATTCCCGAGCGGGGGACTTCCGTGCGGCCGCCCCGGTTCTACGGCGCCCGGTCCGACCTGATGTGGACCCCGCCCCCTCACAGAATTGAATTGACCGAACACCAGACCACCCTGGCCGAGGCACTGACGGCGCGGTTTCCCGGTGTGGTCCGGCAGGAGTCGCCTACGTCCGACATGCCGAGCTTTCAGGTCTCGCATCAGGAGATAAAAGAAGTTCTTCGGTTTCTGAAATCGGACAGCGATCCCAAATTCCTGCGATTGGACGACCTCACGGCCATCGACGAATCGGCACGGCGTCGTCCGAAGGGAAAGACCGGTCCGGGGTCCGATTTCACGATGGTCTACCACCTCCTCTCCTTCGACACCGCAGAACGTATCCGCCTCAAGGTGGAGCTCGAGGGCCGGGCCCCGAAAATTCACTCGGTGACCGATATCTGGCCGAGCGCCGCCTGGTACGAGCGGGAGGTCTACGACATGTTCGGCATCACCTTCGACGGACATCCGGATCCGCGTCGCCTCCTGATGCCCCATGACTGGGAGGGGTTTCCCCTTCGCAAGGGGTACCCGGGCCGGGCCACCGACATGGCCCCCTACACCCTTGAAGACGCCCGAAACCATGAACCCCTCGATGCGGAAACGGCCCTGGCCGGAAAAGTAGACCGCGGACGCTACTTCATTCTCAACTTCGGCCCCCATCACTACTGCACTCATGGAGTCATTCGATACATTCTGGCCCTACGCGGCGAAAAAATCACCGGTATGGACATCGACATCGGGTATCACCACCGGGGGGCCGAAAAGATCGGCGAGCACCAGTCGTGGCACCAGTTCATCCCCTACACCGACCGGATCGATTATCTCTCCGGCGCGGCCAACAATTTCTCCTATGTTCATTCGGTGGAGACCCTCGCCGGGGTGACGGTCCCGGAGCGGGCCGAATACATTCGGGTGATGCTGACGGAGCTGTTCCGGCTGAGCAACCACCTGGTCTGGCTGGGCACGGCGGCCCATGACGTAGGAATGATGAGCCCCACCTTCTACACCATGCGGGAGCGGGAAGAAATTCTGGACATCGCGGAGATGATCACCGGGGGCAGACTTCACACCGCCTGGTTCCGGATCGGCGGGGTAGCCCGGGATCTGTCCGAAG
>JAABSQ010000586.1 GCA_011390315.1 Desulfobacteraceae bacterium | reverse complement strand
CATCAAGACCGCCACCAAGCACATCATCTCTCTTCGCTACGGGGAGGAGTTTCGGGTTCGGGCCACCGCCCGGGAGGCCGCCATCAAAATCGTCCTCGACTTCGAGATACGCCGGGTCGCCGACGGGCAGACCTGCGCCAAGGGCCGGGGTGAACAGGTGGCGGTGAAACTCCCGGAGATGGAGACCCTTTACGAAGTTCCGGCGGACATCCGCCGGTGTCTGAACCTCTGATCATGGACGAGGCGATTCGAAACGGACTGGTGGCAGGCGCCGAGCGGATGACCGCCTGGGCCGATCTTCTGGACAGCATCAACGTCTTTCCGGTGGCGGACGGGGATACCGGCCGCAACCTGGTGGCCAGCCTGTCGCCCCTTCGCCGCATGGCCGGTGATCCCGAAGAAACCGCCCGGCTTCTGCTCATGGCGGCCCGGGGCAATTCCGGAAACATCGCGGCCCGGTTTCTTTCGGAATTTATTCGCATGAACGGCAAGGGAGACCTTTTCCCCGCCGCCCGAAAGGGCCGGGATGCGGCCCGGGAGGCGGTGAAAGACCCCA
>JAABSQ010000585.1 GCA_011390315.1 Desulfobacteraceae bacterium | reverse complement strand
CCAAACCCGGCACCATGCTGACCCTCTTCGACGCCCTGGTGGAAGTCCTGCAAAAGGAGGCATCGGAACGTCGACTGTCGGCCACAACCGTTATCGATCATCTCTCCGAAACGGTCCTTCAAACCACGACCCTGCTGCCGGTGCTGGAATCGGCCGGGGTGGTGGATGCCGGCGCGTTGGGGATGTTTCTGCTTTTCGAGGGGTTTTTCGAATCCCTGGTCGGGGACGAATGGTTGTTTACGCCCCTGAACCGAAGGTTTCCGGACCGGCTTCAAATCTCCCCCGATTATCAGGCCCGGTCTCGGACGGGCCATTGCGTCCAGGCACGGCTTAAACTGAACGACCGGACCGGCGATACCGACGAAAGCATCGCCGCCCTGGGAGACAGCGTGGTGGTCACCCCGGATCGGGATTCCATTCAGGTCCATTTTCATACCTCGGACCGGACCGCGGCCCGGTCTCGAATGGAAACCCTGGGCCGGCTGACGGACTGGTCCGAGGAGGCGTTGACGGATGATGCGGTCTCGGCTTCCCTGAACACCGCCGCCGGTCCCATTCACCTGATGACGGACGCCGCCGGTTCCCTCACCCGGTCCGATGCCCGGGGCCTGGGAATGACCCTCCTGGACAGCTATCTTCTGGTGGGGGATAAAAGCCTTCCCGAAACCCATTATTCGCCGGAATCGGTCTATGCGGCCATGCGCAAAGGGGTCCCGGTCTCCACCTCCCAGGCCTCGATCTTTGAACGAAGCCAACATTACCAGAGCGTATTGGACCGCCACCATCGGGTTCTCTACCTGTGCGTGGGTTCGGTCTACACCGGAAATTATGAGGCGGCCGTCTCCTGGAAGGCGAAGCATGACCCGGGAAACCGGCTGACGGTTCTGGATACCGGTGCGGCCTCGGGCCGCCTGGCCGCCATGGTCCTGGCCACGGCCGGTTACGCCCAACAGACGGATGATCCCGAGGCGGTGATTCGATTTGCAAAAGCCATGGTCCCCCATTGCGAGGAATACCTGTTTCTGGACCGGCTTCATTATCTGGCGGCCGGCGGACGGCTTTCCAAAACCGGGGCTTTTTTCGGCGACATGCTCCACCTGAAGCCGGTGATCACCCCCACCGCCGAGGGGGCCAAAAAGGTCGGCATGGTCCGGGACCGGAAGGCCCAGTTGGGGTTCGCCCTGGACAAGCTGGAACAGGCCCTGAGAAACGGCCCCCCCGCACTGGTTTTGCTGGAATATTCGGACAACCGGGAGTGGGTCGAGACGGAGGTTCAAGAAACCATCGGGCGCCACTGCCCCGGATCGGAGATTCGATCCATTCCGCTCTCCCTCACCTCCGGGGCCCACATGGGGCCGGGCACCTGGGGAATGGCTTTTTGTCGGGAACCGCACCCCGACACCGGGCTCGTATAATCAAAGCTTCGATGACCCGCTCTTTTCCACGAGTTGATACAGTTCCGCCGCCTCCGATTCCATCCCCTCGATCGATTTCAGCCTTCGGGCGATTCGAATACGATCGGCGGTGTTGTGAATGTAATACTTGGCATCCGCCGCCACCGCCTGAGCCTGTTGCAGGAGGGC
>JAABSQ010000584.1 GCA_011390315.1 Desulfobacteraceae bacterium | reverse complement strand
AAGCAAAGCCGGTTCAACCAACACAAAAACAATTTTAAAACCATGGTAAATGCCCCCTTTTTCTGAAATTTTTCGGGGAGTATACAGACGGCCGATTTCTCTGTCAATGAAGAATCATTCAGAATTCGGCGGAATAAAACCGGAAAGGAAGACGAAATCAGATCTGCAAAAAAACGCTTTCCACCCATTAAAAATATTTACAGACAAGACCGTTAAGAGTATAAACAAAATTTAGAGTACGCCGGATGATGAGAAATTCTTCGGAGGAATTTATAATGAAAACCATGATTCGATTGCTATGGGTAATTCTGATCGGGACCGGAATTATGCTCGGAGGGTGTACGGACAAGAAGGCAAAAGAGCTGTTCGAGACCGCTCAGCTCGAAGAACGCCAAAACAATTCAGAACACGCTCGACGACTCTATCAGGAGATCATCGAAGACTATCCCGACAGCGATTACGCCGAACCGGCTCGGGAAAGAATGTCGGTATTGGCGGATTAGGAAGCGGAGGGTCGGTTCTCCGGCGTTCCGACCAGGGCTTTGATGGTCAGCCCTTGAACCAAAATCGAAAAAACCACCACCACATACGTCATGGTGAGGATCAGCTCCCGGTGGCACTGTTCGGGAATGGAAAGCGCCAGAGCCACGGATATCCCCCCCCGCAGCCCGCCCCAGGTCATGATGCGGATGGCACGGGGGGCGAACGACTGCCATCGCCGAAGAATCGTGACCGGAAGCCCGATGCTGATAAAGCGGGCCAACAGCGCCACCGGCACCGCCATCAATCCCGCCGCCATAAAAGACCAGTTCAGGGTCAGCACCAACACCTCGAGGCCGATAAGGACAAAAAGAATGGCATTCAGGATTTCATCCACCAATTCCCAGAACATATCCAGGTGCTGGCGGGTGACGGCGGACATGGCCAAACGCCGGCCCCGGTTCCCGATCAGCAGACCGGCCGCCACCATGGCCAGCGGACCCGAGATGTGCAGGGCGTCCGCCAGGGCATACCCGCCGATGACCAGGGCCAAGGTCACCATAATTTCCACCTGGTAGTTGTTGACGCTCTTCAGCATTCGATAGGCGCCATATCCTGCGACCACCCCGAACAACAACCCGCCGGCGGCTTCCTGGGCGAACAGGAGAATCACATGCTCAACACTCAGCTCTCCCAGCCCGGTAGCGATTTCCAGCAGGATCAGAAAAACCACCACCCCGATACCGTCGTTGAACAGGGATTCGCCCGAAATCTTCGTCTCCAGACTCTTGGGGGCGCCCGATTTTTTGAGAATTCCCAGCACGGCGATGGGATCGGTGGGTGAAATCAAGGCGCCGAATAAAAAACTCTCCACCAGCCGCAGTTCCCATCCCAGCCAATTGCTCAAACCATATATGGTGGTCCCCACCAACACAGTGGATGTCAGTACGCCTAAGGTCGAATAAATGGATATTTCCAGCTTTTTATCGGCCAGATCATCCAGGTGAATATGCAGGGCGCCCGCAAACAGCAGCAGCCCGAGCATTCCCCTCAGCAGGATTTCGCTGAAATCAAGATCTCGAAGGATCCTTTCGGCATGGTGATAAGCCGGAAAGCCCAATTCACCGGCCAGAATCACTCCGATGGAGATTACCAGCGACATCAACATCAGTGCGATCGACATGGTCATACCCAGAAACCGGTGGTTCAGATAAGCAAACCCAGCCGCCAGGGTGATCAATATGGACAGTGCGTCAAATGGCTCCATGGCCGATTTTTCCCCTCAATCCGGTTGAAACGTTTGTATGGTGAAACGGATGTAGATGGATACGCTAAACCCTGTCGGTCGACGGGGCGGAAGAGGGAGGCTCAACCCGTTTAAGTCGAATGGTGAACTCTGCGCCGCATCCCAGTTCGCTGTCGACCTCGAGTCTGCTGTCATAAAATTCCACAAGCCGGTGAACGATGGACAGGCCCAAGCCGGTGCCCTTCGGTTTGGTAGTGACAAAGGGATCGAAAATGCTTTGGAACATCTCTTTGGGAATACCATTACCATCATCGCTGATTTTGATCAACGCATAGTTCTCCTTCAAAGGATACATCCGGACATGAATCCGGCCGTTTTCGCCCACCGCTTCGGATGCGTTCAGAAGAAGACTCCAAAGAATCTGTCGAAGATGGCCGGGGTCCATCTCGATCCA
>JAABSQ010000583.1 GCA_011390315.1 Desulfobacteraceae bacterium | reverse complement strand
GGCCCCGCCCGACAAATGCCCGGTGGGCGGAACCGCCTGCGCCACGGCCGTGGCCGAAATCATGGGCGTCGAAGTGGGGGAGAGCCTGCCTCAGCGGCCCATCGTCCATTGCGGGGCCCATTACCATGAGCGGAAAGGGCTCAGCGAGTACCGGGGGGAACGAACCTGCCGGGCCGCCAACCTGGTGGCCGGGATTCAGGGCTGCACCTACGGCTGTCTCGGTTTCGGCGACTGCGCCCGGGCCTGCAAGTACGACGCCCTCCATGTCGTCGACGGGCTGGCTACGGTGGATTACGAAAAATGCATCGGGTGCGGAGCCTGCGGACAGGTCTGCCCCCGAAACATCATCACCATCACCCCCTTCAAAGCCTCCAAGATCCTCGCCGTGACCTGCTCCAACAAAGACAGCGGCAAGGACGTGATGGCGGTCTGCGAGGTCGGGTGTATCGGCTGCAAGGCCTGCTCCCGGATTTCTTCGGATCTCTTCCAGATGGATGAGGGGCTTTCCACCATCAATTACGAAAAATACAGCAAGGAATGCTCGCTGGATATCATGAAGGCCTGCGAAAAATGCCCCAAAGACCGCCTGGTCTTCGTGGGCAAACCCAGCCAGAAAGAGATCGAGGCCACCGAACATGTGGATCTTCCCGACGTGGTGGAGCCCGACTTCAAGACCACCATCGACGATACCGAGTGGTGGGGATAACCGGCTATGTAACACCGCCTCCTTTCGGTTCTCGCCGCTCTTTTCCATACCCCGTCAGCCCTGTTGGGTTTTCGGGGTATTCTTTTATGGCAGCATAGCGATCTCCATCTATCTCTTTTTTCGTTGAAATAAATTTTGTCTCGTTGTCTATTTTGATTCAGCCATGGTATGGTGATGCAAAACTGGACCGCCAGAAAGGAGGCGGTATGCACCATGAAAAAATCGAATCGATGACGGAGGCGGAATACCTCGATCGAGAAAGGGCTGCTGAATATAAGAGCGAGTTCTTTCGCGGTGAGATGTTCGCCATGACCGGGGCATCCCGGAACCACAACCTGATCGCCACCAACCTTATCCGAGAACTCAGCAGTCAGCTCAAAAAGACCCCTTGCCGGGTCTATCCTTCGGATATGCGCCTGAAGGTGGAGAAAACCGGTCTGTATACCTATCCTGATGTGATGGTTGTCTGTGGAGAGCACCGCTTTGCGGATAGGGAGGCAAAGGACACCCTGGTCAATCCGGAAGTGATTGTGGAGGTTCTCTCCGATTCCACCGAAAAATATGATCGGGGGGATAAATTCGCCCATTACCGGCGGATCGACTCCCTAAAGGAATACCTTCTTATTTCCCAGAAAAAACCCAAAATCGAATGCTACTTCAAAAGCGGTTCCGGGTTATGGACGCTGATGGAGACCGACGATACCTGTTCGGAAATCCGGCTGGGCAGCATCGAATGCACCCTCTCCCTCGAAGAACTCTACGATAAAACCGACATCTCCTGATTCGGACAGATTAAGGAACCCTGCCATGCTTCGCATCCGCCGCATTTTTGATGATGTGCTCCCGGTCAATAAAGAAATCCTTCAACAGGTGAAGGATATTCTTCGGAGCCGGTTTTCCGATGTGGACGAATCCGAGATCGAGCAGATCGACGAAAAACTTCGGAATCCATTCAAACAGCGCTTTCGCACCCTGCTCTTGGTCGCCGAAACCCTGCGGGGGAGGGTTCAGGGCTTTGCCATGATTCTCCACGAACCGGTCATCGGTTTCGTCTATCTGGACTGGATCGCCACCCTGCGGGGGATCACCGGCGGCGGCATGGGAGACGCCCTTTACGACCGGGTGCGGCGGGAAGCCACGCTGTTGAAGGCGCAGGGGGTCTTCTTCGAGTGCCTTCCCGACGACCCCTCCCGGTGCTCCGACAAGAGGCTTCTGAAAGACAATCGGGCCCGATTGCGGTTTTATGAGCGGTACGGTGCGCGACCCCTTGTGAACACCGGCTATGAAATGCCGGTGCACCCGGAAGATGACTGTATGCCCCATCTCGTTTATGATGGCCTGGAAGCCCAGCGACCTTTGCGCCGATCTCTGGCCCGAAAAGTGGTGCGGGCGGTTTTGGAACGGAAGTACGCGCATTTCTGCCCGGCCGAGTATGTGGAACGGGTGGTCGCTTCCATTTCGGATGATCCGGTGCAGCTTCGAG
>JAABSQ010000582.1 GCA_011390315.1 Desulfobacteraceae bacterium | reverse complement strand
CGCTTCGCACCCGGCGAATTCCGGATGAATTTCACCGGCCAACCCAAAACAACCACCCTCACCCTATACCGCTGGGGACCGGCGTCGGTGCTTCTGCGCAAAGGCGGTCTTATCCGATTCGCCGCCGACCGATTGCAGGCGCCTGAGGAAGAGATTCAATCGACCCGGAACGGGCCGCATGAAGCGATGGAATGGATTCGGAAGTCCAGGGGGTGGTTCAGCGAGATTCCCTTTTTAAGAAAAGAACCACACATCGCCATGGGGCGGATCTGGCATGTTCAGGAAAAAAATCGTTTGCTGGCGGTTCGGTTGGAAGGGAAAGGCCTTGATGAAGGGTCTCTGGAACAAGCCTGCAAAGGTTTCAAGATTATCGACTTATGATTTGCATTTTGAGTTAGAAGGTTCCTAAGAAAGAGATCGGAATAGCTGAACAAAGAAAAAAAGATTACTTCTCAAGGAGATAATTTTTATGAGTGATTTTCAAGAATATAAAAACAAACGGAAGAAGCAAAACCCGGATTTCTGGAAAGACTATGATGAGCGTTTCGAGTCTTTCAAATTAGGGGTGTTATTAAAGCAGGCACGCTTGGATGCCGGAATGACCCGGGAGGAAATTGCCCGTGAGCTTAAGACCACCAAATCCGTAATTTCCAGGATGGAGAACCATGCCACCGATATTCGTTTGTCCACCCTGGAAAAATTCACGACCTGACCCCTTTCATTCATCTCGATTTTGAAGGGTAGGTTTTGCAAGTCGGGATGTTCGCATACTTCCTGCCAGTCCATTATCGGCCTCCTTTGTTTGATATTCGATAGCCCTCGCCTCGGACCAGTCCTCCCTTGTCAAAGTTCCGGAATAATCATAGTATTCGGGAATGGAAAAATCAAAGCAAAAAAAGCAGCCCGCGCCGCTTTCCCGGGCCGAAGCCCTTGCATATCGACCGGTGCGGAATCCGGAGGTGAGGGATGAAATCATGGATACCGGCGAGGTGATGATCATTTATCCGGTGCGGGTGCGGCCCTGGTTTGTTCGGGTGGCGCAACGCTTCGGCTGGGATTCGGATGAACCCATGATCAAGAAGCTGCAATTGGATGAATTGGGCGCCGCAACCTGGAAACTGATGGACGGAAAACGCAGCGTCAAACAGATCGTTCGTGAATTCGCATCCCTTTATCAGCTTCAATCCAAGGAAGCCGAGGTATCGGTCACCGCGTTTATTCGAGAATTGGGTAAGCGCGGCATTATCGGCTTGCAATAAGGTCCCGGGATTGTGTCGGCGCCTGTCTGATGGTATGAACGGAGTCGTCAAAACAGACGTCGTGCAGATTTCTTGATTTGAGAGGATAGAAAGGGGCGTCATGCGCATCCGCTGGAAAATGTTGATTTTGATGCTGTCCATTTCCGTGCTGCCCATGCTGGTGATGCGGGGATACGGACAGCGGGTGATTGAAGATCTCGGGGATGAACTGGCCGCGAGGACTCGAAACACCTTGATCGAGCAGGCGAATTCGGACCTGGAACGTCTGGTGGAGAACCATGTTCGAGGCGTCAGGCGCGAAAAGGAAATCATTGAAATGGCGCTTCAGGTGCAGGCCTCGGAATTGGAAAAACGGATCGCCGGTCCGATCAAAACCCACCTGGGCGGGGTTTTTTTTCGAAGCCATGCCTCCGATATTTCCTTTGAAGCCGAAGATACGCTGTTTGAATCCTACTGCAGACGGGTGGAAAACAGCAAGTGCGTGTCGCTGACGGTGTCCCATTCCGATCAGACCGTCAAAGCCCCCGGAACTCCGGCGGATGGATCCCCGATCCCGGTCGAAGAGACGGTCCAGCGGATTTCCTCCATGACCCCGGTGTATCTGTTTTTGAAGCAGACCCATCCGGATCTGATCATGTGGCA
>JAABSQ010000581.1 GCA_011390315.1 Desulfobacteraceae bacterium | reverse complement strand
GCTTTTGAAAACGGGGTTCAGGCCGTCTATCCCTCGGTGGAATACATGCCCCTGCACAATTTGCTCGAAACGGAATGGTACCGGGAGGCGCGATCCCTGGATCGACTGGTCTGGGGAACCCCGGTGATCGATCCTCTGACCCGAAAGATCTGTTTCGTGGCCGCCATGCCCATCCATGATCCCGAGGGGGAAATCATCGGCGTGACCGCCATCATGTTTCCGGTCAATATGGTCCTGCGGGGAAATGAACAGATGCGAAACCTGTCCGGCAACAGCACCTGTCT
>JAABSQ010000580.1 GCA_011390315.1 Desulfobacteraceae bacterium | reverse complement strand
AAATCAAATAGGAGGCCAGTCGCTCGGGCACCTCTTTCAGGGAGAGGTTTTCGACCTGAACCGTAAACTGACGCAGTCTTTTGGACAGGACCGCCAGCATGTTGAGGGCCAGGGAGGGATTGGCGGAAATCAATCCGATAAAATCCTGTCGGGGAAAAAAGAGAAGGCGGCTTTTGGCGATGGCCTCGGCATTGGCCGGAAAGGATTGGCCGCTGAACACCGGCACCTCGCCGAAAGGTTCACCGGGACCGAAAATGTGAAGAATCTGCTCTTTTCCTTCCGAAGAAAGCTTGAATATTTTCACCCGGCCGTCCACCACCACATAAAACCCGTTCCCTTCGTCGCCTTCTGAAAAAATCAGTTCTCCTTTGGCATATTCCCGCTCTCTCGCGATTCGATGGATATCGCTCAGCTGTGACTCGGGTAGACCGTTGAACGCCGGAATGGCCGCGATGACGCGGGCTGCATTATGCATACTTTTTTGCCTCATTTTGCAGGAAATGCCTTATTCCCGCCGCATTCAAGATTGCATAGTGTATTTCGAATCTCTTCCAAAAATCCAAAAGAAAAACGGTTTTTATTCTTTTGATGTAAGTCAAGGTCTTCCCTGCGGACTCGGGTTAAGAATAGATCAAACGCTGAGGATCATGCTTATCAACTCTCATCAAGGAGGTTCAATACCATGTTTTGTTTTCAATGTGAACAGACGGCAAAAGGCGAAGGCTGCACCAAAATCGGGGTCTGCGGAAAACAGCCCGATGTGGCCGAACTTCAGGATCTGCTGGTGTATGCGGTCAAGGGGCTTTCCCTGGTAGCCGACGAGGCGAGACGCCGCGGCATCAGCGATATGGAGGTCAACCGGTTTACCGCAAAAGCGCTTTTTACCACCCTGACCAATGTCGATTTCGACCCGGAACGGTTTGTGGAATGGATACATGAGTGCGTAAACCACCGTGAAGCGCTTAAAAAGAAGCTGGCCGAGGCCGGCGGGAGCACCGATTTTTCCGATGAAGCCGCCGATTTTACGCCGGCCAGGACCAAAGAAGAACTGGTCGCCCGGGGCGAACAGGTGGGCGTCAAGGTGGATGCCGATATCGATGAAGACACCCGGTCCCTTCGGGAAACCCTGATCTACGGTATCAAAGGCATGTGCGCCTATGCCGATCACGCGGAAATCCTCGGGCAGACCGACGAGGAGGTCTACGCCTTTATTCACCGGGCCATGGCCGCCACCTTGGACAAATCCAAGGGCGTTCCGGAATTTTTCGACCTTTGCATGGAATGCGGAAAGGTCAACCTTCGGACCATGGAGCTTCTGGATGCCGGCAATACCGGCGCCTACGGCCATCCGGTTCCCACCCGGGTGCCGCTGGGCGCCAAAAAAGGCAAGGCCATCCTGGTCTCCGGACATGACCTGCTGGACCTGGAAAAACTGCTGAAGCAGACCGAGGGCAAGGGCATCAATGTCTACACCCATGGTGAAATGCTGCCCTGCCACGGGTATCCGGAACTGAAAAAATACGACCATTTCTACGGCCATTACGGCACCGCCTGGCAGAACCAGACCAAGGAGTTCGCCGAGTTCCCGGGGGCCATCCTGATGACCACCAATTGCATACAGAAGCCCCAGGAGGCGTATAAAGATCGTATTTTCACCACCGGCTTGGTGGGATGGCCGGGGGTGACCCATATCAGCGGCGAGGATTTTTCGCCGGTGATCGAAAAGGCCCTGGAACTTCCCGGGTATACCGAAGATGTCCCGGGCAAAGAGGTGACCGTCGGGTTCGGCCGCAACGCCGTCCTCGGGGTGGCCGACAAGGTGGTCGAAGCGGTCAAGAACGGGGATATTCGCCACTTTTTCCTGGTCGGCGGATGCGACGGGGCCAAGCCCGGAAGGAACTACTACACCGAGTTTGCGGAGAAAGCCCCCAAGGACACGGTCATCCTGACCCTGGCCTGCGGAAAGTTCCGGTTCTTCGACAAGGACCTGGGGAATATCGGCGGCATTCCCAGACTGCTCGATGTGGGGCAGTGCAACGACGCCTACTCGGCCATCAAAATCGCCCTGGCTTTGGCCGACGCCTTCGACTGCGGGGTCAACGACCTGCCTCTGTCCATGATCCTCTCCTGGTATGAGCAGAAGGCCTGCGTGATTCTGCTGACCCTGCTCTATCTGGGCATTCAGGACATGCGACTCGGACCCACTCTG
>JAABSQ010000579.1 GCA_011390315.1 Desulfobacteraceae bacterium | reverse complement strand
GGGTGGACAGGGCAGGCACGGGGGCCTGCCCCTACTAATTTCCCGTTTTTGGGAAACACATATTATGCCCTCTCCAGGTATATATCATGTCCTGCGTAAAACCGAAAAAAACATCCCCGAAATCAAAACAAGCCCAGGCAGGAGAACCACGAAGCATCCTCGGGCTCGCCGGGCACCAGGGCCCGGGGCATCACCGTAATTCCGACACTGCGATCGGCGGAGGCATCCAGAATGATCTGCTGAGAATAGGGAACACTCACATCCTTGAAATCGGCATAGATCACGATAAACTTGGTATTGGCCAGCCACCGCCGGTTCAACTGCAGGGTCTTTTCCTCACCGCCCGTCAGCCCGAGGGTCTGTTTTTCTTCCCACCGGTCCCGCTCGATGTGATCGAACCATTGGTCCGGCCCCAGGGAAATCACCTGGCTGGGCATGTGGTATCGCTGAATATAGATCACATCCACCGGCAGCAGCTGCCCCTGGTTGATCCGCTCGTCACAGTAAAAGGTGATCCGCCGGGTCGGAATCAGACCGTAGTCGATCACTTCCGTTTCCGTGGATGCGCAGCCGCCCGCCGTCAGCAACAACACCGTCAGCACCAGATTCTTCGCCGAAACCTTTCCCCTCATCGTCATCCTTTTTGCACGGTTTTCCCTATTTGCACCATTTTCAATGATACACCCGATCGGCCCCCACCCAGATCACCGCTTTTTCGGCGGCGTCGGTTTCCAGAATCACCTGCTGGTGGTCCCGTTCCTCCACCCGGTAAAAGGAAAAAAAAATCACCGCCGCGGTGGTTTCGGGCGGTTTTTCCAACCGAAGCCGGTATTCATGGCCGCCTTGCAGCATAAAAGTCTCTTTGTAAGGCCATTTTTCCCGTTCTTCGGAATCGAACCAGGCATCCGGCCCGATGTCGACGACCTGTTTGGGATCTTCGTCGGCACGAATATAGATCAATTCCACCGGAAGCTGCATGCCGCTGTTGATCCGCTGGTCGCACAAGAACAGGATCTCCCGAGTCTTGTTGCGCGGCGGCGGCGGAATATCCGAGGAAAACAGACCACAGGACCCCAGAATCATGCAGAGCCCCGCCGCCATACCCATTTTTCCGATGGTGTTCCGGATAAAGTTGAATCCCGGAATGCCGGACCCTGCGATCCTCATCATCTTAAGAATTGATCGGCCTCCTCCATGAATTCGGATACCTCCTCAAATAGTTTTCGGACCTCGGACAAGCGGTTCAGGCGATCCTTTTCCACCTCGATTCGGGCGTGAAGGCTTTCGGGGTCCATTCCACAGGCGGCGGTCTCCTTTTTCCCGAACCATTTTCCCAATCCGGTCCGCTCGGATCGGTTTTCCGGGTCCCGGGCCGCAGCCAGGTCCATCTCCAGGGCGCCGATGGTATCCGTCAGATCGGTCAGAACCTGTTCCAGTTCCTGCCGAATACGGGGCAGCTCCGAACCGATTTCCCGATGCTTGCGCCTCAGGAGTCGATGCCGGTGCAGGTATTGACCCGATTGCAGGGCGCGTCGGTTCCGTATCAACTCTCCGAAAAAAGCGGCGTCTCTCAAAAACTGGTCCCGAGCCGGTTTGTCATCGAACCCGGAGGACTTGACGTAGCCGGTCTGGGTCAGGATCAATCCGTTGTAGACGAGGACGTCTTCATCCCGGTCTTCCAGGTACTTTCCCCCGCCCCCCCGGGCGAATACAAAGGCCAAGTGAGTATTCAAGGCCGTCAGCCCGTGGGTGAACCGGTACCGGTCCAGCATCTCCTGAATGGCCGGATCCAGATACATTTTACGAATCTCATTGGGCCAGTTCCGCTGTATTTCCTGATTGAAGAGGATAAATTCCTTTTTCAACTTGGTATAGGCATCGGTTCCGGTGATTTTGCTTTCGGTCTGCTGGGCCGCATAATGGACATAGGCCAGAATATTGATATGGTCCATGGCATCGTTCAGCTGGCCGTTCAACAGCGATTTGATGATATTGGCCCAGGCATAGGGGATCAGCTCTTCCGGATGGTCCCCCAGCTGAAGGGCCGAATCGCTGATCTCCCGAATCAGGAGCAGTTCTTTTATTTTGGTGAACAGATCGGAAATAATCTCAAAGGACATTTCCCGAACCGGATAGAGATATCCGATCCGTATGGCCTCGGTATCGGTGACATTGTCCAGGAGTCTGATCAGAAGCGGCGATTTTTTTAC
>JAABSQ010000578.1 GCA_011390315.1 Desulfobacteraceae bacterium | reverse complement strand
TGGAATCCATTTCCAATTGACCCTCAGGCTCGAAGTGGGTAGACTCACCGATATGTCACCGGGCGTCGTCGGCGGGTGATTTTGTCGGGGTCTGTCGCTTTCCGGCTGTTACCCTGCAAACCGTTTCAACAGCCCCGCCGGACCCTACCGAGATTCTTAAGGAGTCGGTATCATGAATGTACCCGAGATCAACATCGCCATTGTGGAAGACAACGCCTGTCCGCTTTATGAAAAAGGGGATCAGTTTTCCCTCACCGGCCGGGCCCTGGTCCTTCCCATCGGCAAGCCGGCCTGCATGGTGCTCATGGAGGACATCAAGGGCGCGGTTCAATTCTGTGTCACTCCGGACGGCGCGTATATTGAAAACTGTCCGGTGTACGGGTTCACTTGCAGCGGACCCCGGACCGAGTGTTCCGGAATGGTGTCCCTGGAGTCCCGAATGGAGGTGCCCCGAACCGCATCACCGGCGGATGCTGAAAAGGCCGAAAAGATTCGGGCGGTCCTCTCCGTTCTATCCTCCTTTCCCATTTTCAAGGGGCTCTCGAATAAAGACCTTCAAGACCTGGGCGGGACTATGAAGTTCAAGCAGTTCAACCCCGGCGAGACGGTCATCACCCGGGGGGAACCCGGGGTGCATCTTCACATCATCGCCTCGGGCAAGGTGTCGATCATCGGAGAAGACGGGATGCGGATCACCGCATTGGGCAAAGGGGAGGTGTTCGGCGAAATGAGTCTGATCAGCGGCGGGCCGGTGGGCGCCACCGTTCAGGTGATCGAACCGGCCAAGGTGCTGTTTATCAAAGGCAAGGATTTCAGGAAAATATTGAATCGGCATTCCTCGCTGCAGATGTATTTCGCCCGTCTTCTGGCTTCCCGGCTGGCCGACACCACTCGGGCGATGTCGGCGGAGCTGGGCTCCGGAATGACCGGGAGGCTCTCTGAAATTCCCCCGGCCGAACTGTTTCAGACCCTCAACGCCAACCAGAAAACCGGGTCGGTCGACCTGAACCTGACCGACGGAGAGGGCCGGGTCTGTTTCCGGGACGGCGAACTGATCCATGCCGATTACAAGGGCCGCAGCGGCATTGAGGCTTTCTACGAAATCCTCAAGGAGACCGCCGGTCGGTTTAAATTTTCCTCGGCCCTGTGCGATTGGGAAATGGATCAGCCGATCCTGGGGGATTTCATGTTTCTGCTGATGGAGGGGATCCGCAAAATCGACGAGAACGGCGTATCTGCGGAAGCGGAGAGGGCATAGGCGAAATCATGGATTTATCCGATATCATTATCAAGATCATCGAAGATCATAAATGCCCCCTTTACACACTGGGAGATGAATTCAGCCTGTCGGGGACCGCGCTGGAGCTGCCGGCCGACAAACCGGTCTGTCTCATACTGGTCAAAGACATCACCCGCCTGTTCGAAGGAGATGCCCGAAACCGGCCCAAGGATGTCTTTTTTTGCAGCGGATGTTCCGGACGGATCAAACTGGGATACAAGAAAGATCTTTCTGCCGGGGAAGCCCCGCCGAAAAAGACCGATTCCGAACTCACGGTGATCGCCGACCTGCTGAAGCGGTTCGAAATTTTTCGGGAGCTCGACGACAAGGATATCAAAGAGGTCATCACCTATCTTAACCTCAAGAAGTACGCCCCCGGCGAGATCGTGATTCATAAGGGGGACCACGGCCGAAACCTTTACATTATCGCATCCGGCCGGGTGGAAATTCTGGAGGAGGAAGAAGTCAACATCGCCCTTCTCGGCAGCGGCGAAGTCTTCGGTGAAATGAGCCTGTTGAGCGGTGAACCGGTGGGCGCCACGGTGCGGGTGATCGAGCCGGCCCGGATTCTCTACATCCACAACCGGGATTTTCGGCAGGTGCTGAACCGGTTTCCTTCTTTGCAGATGTATTTCGCCCGGCTGATGGCCAAGCGGCTGGCCTACACCAACACGGCCCGGTCCGAGGAGTTCGCATCGGGGATGATCGGGAAACTGACCGACATGTCCGCCTCGGAAATCTTTCAGACCCTCAACACCAACCAGAAAAGCGGTGTGCTTACCCTGGATCTGATGGGGGGCACCGGCGCCGTGGCGTTTCGGGAAGGGGAGCTGGTCTCGGCCCGGTTCAACCACACCAAGGGGGTGGAAGCCTTTTATGCATTGCTTCGCCACAAGCAGGGCCGCTTTAAATTCAAACCCGGCCTTTCCGAAAAGAACCTGAAAGCCGAGCCTCTGGGTGATTTTATGTTTCTTCTCATGGAAGGGGTGCGGCTGGCCGATGAAAGCGCCTGAAAACAGGTAAACCTTTCAAGAAGGGGCGGCGTCTAAAAGGCCAAACCCGAACGAAAGGAGACACCAATGAAGGCGAAACACTGGATGATCGGCATCGTGGTTATCGGAATGGTCTGGGCCGCCGCAGGCAGTGCCTGGGCCGGCGGGCGACCGGAGCGGCGTCAGAACCGCCAGGCGGATCGAATCTATCACGGGGTTCGAAACGGAACCATCAGCCCTCAGGAGTTCAAGCGGCTGGGGCGGGAACAGTTCAGGATCGAGGCGGCCAGACGCCGGGCTCTCGAAGACGGTCATATTTCCCGGTATGAACGGCGGCGCCTGAATCGAATGCAGAACCGGGCCGGCAAACGGATCTACCGGGCCAAACATGACGACAGGCGAGGCGCGGCACACGGCGGCTGTTATTCCCGTAACTCCCGTCCGGACCGCCGCGGCGCCGTCGTTCGCGGCCAGGTTCGCTGGAATGACTGATTCGATGCCCGTCGAACCCGCGGTGTCTTCGGCCCGAGGGTTCGGCGGGGTGAATTTCGGCGACAGCTGATTCCGGGTGACCCATGAAGCAACCGGTTGACCGACCCGCGGCTCCCCGCAATCCGGCCGATCCGAGCGATGAAACGCTCCTCGACCGGCTCAAGGAGGGAGCCGGCTGGGCCGCCGAGGTTCTGGTGCGGCGGCACCAGGACAAGGCATACGCCATCGCCCTGACCATGACCGACGGTGATCGGGAAGAAGCCCGGGACATGACCCAGGAGGCCTTTCTGAAAGCCTTTCGAAAGATCGAGTCCTTTCAGGGGAACGCCGCTTTCTACACCTGGTTCTATCGAATTCTGGTCAATACCTGTCTGGACGGCCGACGCCGGCGGATTCGAAGGGAGCGCCGCTTCCTTCCCTGGCGGTGGGGGCGGTCGGATGCCGAAGAATCGGCGTCATCGGCGGAGGAGCCGCCGGATACCGGCGTTGATTCGGACCCGCTGGCGATGCTCAGCGGCAAACAGCTGGTTGCAGAGGTCAAGCAGGCCGTGGGATCGCTTCCGGAGAAGCAGCAGACCGCTTTTCAGCTCAAGGTGCTTCACGGAATGACGATTCGGGAGATCGCGGCGGTCATGGGCGCGGCGGAAGGCACGGTAAAATCTCACCTGTTCCGGGCGACCCGCCGTCTGCGGGAAACCCTTACGGATTGGGTGGAGACGGAGGAGGAAGACACATGAAAGCATGTGCCGAATATCAGGAAATCATATGGATGGACCTCTACGAAGAGCTGAAACCGGATCTTCGGTCCCGACTGCGGCGCCATCTGGCGGCCTGCCCCGCATGCCGTCTGGAGCGAAGCCGCATGGGCCGGGTGTTGGATGCGGCCCGGGAAGGGGCCCCCGAGGCTGAACTCGCGTCCCCCGCGGCCGAGGCCATGACCCGGTCCATTACCCAAGCCCTTCGGGAGAATGGGAATCGACACGGGTGGCGGCAGCGGCTCGGGATCGGGTCGAAAATGCCGTTTCCGGCTCTGGCGGCCACCGGTCTGGCCCTTCTGCTGCTGGTCTGGGGCGGGATGCGATTCGACTTCGGGGGTTCCCCGGTTTCGACGGACATCCGTCTCAGCCGGACGGAGCAGACCCTGCTTCAGGAGGATTATGAGGTGATTCGGCATCTCGATCTTCTGGAGGAGATGGACACCATGGAAAAACTGGTGCAGGTAGTGGACAAGCGGGAGTACGATTATTTGGAAGAGACGGAAGATCCCCACCGGCGCGGAGCCGCGCGGGAATACCGAATGAAAAGGATCGAGGTGTAGCATGAAGCGGATCGGACCCCGGGGCCTGTGGGCCGTCTTTCTGGCGATCCTCTGGTGGATGCCCGCCGCTGCCTTTGGCGGGTCCATGTCCCTGAAGGAAGAGATGGATCTGATCTGCCGGCTGGCCCGCAACGGATCGGCGGTTCGAATGGATCAGTATCAGAATCTCTCTCCGGAGGAAAAAGCCCGGCTTCAGCGGAAACTGGAGGAATGGCAGTCCCTGCCCCCGGAGCAGCGCAGAGAACTTCGCCGGAAGATGGAGCAGCTGAAACGAATGCCGCCCGAGGCCCGGGAACTCTATCAGCAGCGGTTCAATCAATGGCAGCGGTTGCCGCCCGGCGAGCGGGAGGTGATCCGCAGACAGCTGGAAAACTGGGACCGTTTGTCTCCGGAAGAACGGACCCGGATTCGGCGTCGTTTTCGAGACTGATCCTTCGACTGAGGCTCCGAGGGACCCGGAACCTTATTCCTGAACCGGATGGCTCGTCAGAGCGGCGGTTATTCGGAAAAAGCGGCGGCGAAGGACCGCAGGGTTTCGCAGGCCCGAACCAGTTCCGATGCGGTCTGACGTGCCTCGACCAGGTCCCCGGCCGCCGCCTGGGCTTCCAGTCGCGAGGCGATATCCCCGGCCGGCCCGGCGGCCAGATAAACCAGGGTGCCCTTGAGTCGATGGACCGCCTTTTTCAAATGGATGGGATCATCGGCCTCGATGGAGGCCCGAATGTCGGCCAGCATCCCCAGGCAATTCCTGGAAAAATCAGAGAGACATTCCTTGAGTAGACGCCGGTTGCCTTCCATATTTTGAAGGGCCGCCGAGATGTCCACCGGGTTGCGCCCCGATGCCCCGGAACCCTGAATCAAGCCCGCCTCTGAAAGGATTCGCTTCAGCTTCACGAATTCGGCCGCCAGTTTCTCGATCAGGGGTGAAAGGGTGTGAAAGGCTTTGGATTTGCCTGCGGATTCGATCTGGGAGGCCAGGGCCTGCATGCCCGGCGCTCCGGCCGTGGCCGAAGATCCCTTGAGGGTGTGGCCCAGGATTCGAATCTGATCGGCCTCCCTTTCTCGAAAAGCCCGGCGAAGGGCGTCGATGCGGCCCGGCGTGTTTTTGACGAATTCGGCCAGCAGCATTCGAATCAGTTTTCGATTGCCGTCCAGCCGTTCGGTGACGTCGGTTTCATCGAAGACGATCTTGCCGGTGGGCGGGGATTCCGAAAGCTCCGGGTTGCGGGACAGGTATTTTTCCAGAATCACCGCCAGATCGTTGTAGCGGATCGGTTTGGTCATATAATCGTTCATGCCCACCGTGAGGCAGAGGTCCAGATCCCGCTTCATGGCATGGGCGGTCATGGCGATGATGGGGATATTCCGGTCCAGCACAGCGGAATCCTCGGCTCGAATGCGTCGGGTGGCCTCATAGCCGTCCATCACCGGCATTTCCACATCCATGAGCACCAGGTGGTAGGGCCGGGAGGCCAACGCCCGCACCGCTTCGTCACCGTTTTCGGCCAGGTCCGCCTGGTACCCCCACTGCTTGAGCATCTCCATGCTCACCAGCTGAATGGTTTCGTTGTCTTCCACCAGCAGGATGCGCCCATGCCGCTTTCGGTTCTCGGACAGGGTGTGGCGTGTGATGATGCCGGATGTCGGCCGGGCCTCCGGGTCGGCGGCCCCCACCGCCCGCAGGCATTCCAGGAGCCGGGATTGTCTCACCGGCTTCACCAGATAGGCGGCGAACCCGATCGCCTCCATGCGGCTGACATCCCCCCGGTTGCCGATGGAGGTCATCATGATCAGCCGAATGTCCCGAAGATCCGGATCGGCCTTGATTTGCTTTCCCAGGGTGACCCCGTCCATCTTGGGCAGCTCCTGATCCAGAATGGCGATGTCGAAGGGGGTTCCGGCCTCGGCCGCGGACCGGAGCAGCTCCAGGCCCAGGGCCCCGCTGGAGGCCTCTTCGAACCGGCATCCGAGGGTCAGAAGCTGTTCCCGAAGCACCAGCCGGTTGGTGGAGTTGTCGTCCACGAACAGGATTCGCAGCTTTCTGAGGTCTTCGAATACCGCCGGTTCACGCGCCTCGGCCTCCGGCTGCTTTTCGAGGACCACCGAAAACCGAAAGGTGGCGCCTTCGCCCTCCCGGCTTTCCACGTTCATGCGGCCCCCCATCATTTCGGTCAGCTGGCGGGCGATGGCCAGCCCCAATCCGGTGCCGCCGTACTGACGGGTGGTGGACATGTCCAGCTGGGTGAATTTCTTGAAGATCCGGTCGAGCTTATCGGAAGGAATGCCGATCCCGGTGTCCCGAATGGAGAATTGGAGAAACGCGCGATGTGCGGACTGCTTCTCGACCAGTACATGGAGCAGCACCTCTCCCTGTTCCGTGAATTTGATGGCGTTGCCGATGAGATTGATCAGAATCTGGCGCAGACGGCCGGGGTCCCCCCGCAGCAGAGAAGGCACCGAATGGTCGATCAGGCAGGTGAAAAGAATCCCTTTTTCTTCGGCCTTGACCGCCATCAGATCGCTCATGTCCTCCAGGGTGGTGCGCAGATCGAAGTCTATTGTTTCCAGCTCCACCTTTCCGGCTTCGATCTTGGAGATGTCCAGAATGTCGTTGATGATCGCCAAGAGAGAGTCGGCGCTCTTCTGAATGATATCCAGATAGCCCCGCTGGTCCCGGTTGAGCCGGGATTGCTGAAGCAGGTCCACCATTCCGATGATGCCGCTCATGGGGGTGCGGATTTCATGGCTCATGCTGGCCAGAAATTCGCTCTTGGCCTGATTGGCCGCTTCCGCCATCTCTTTGGCCTTCTGAAGCTCCTCCTCCATGCTCTTTCGTTCGGTGATGTCCCGGCTGACCCCGACGATTCCCAGAATCTCTCCGTCGGGACCGTGAAACGGGGTCTTGAGGGTGTCCAGCAGCACCTGGCGGCCGTCGGGATAGCCGACCCACTCCTCATTGCTGCGGGGACCCTCGGATGCCAGCATGAGCCGATCCTGTTCCCGGAAAAAATCGGCCAGGGCTTCGGGGAAGAGGTCATAATCGGTTTTCCCTTGAATCTCCCGCCAATGCACCCCGGTGAAGGCGCCGAAAGCCGGGTTGCAGCCGATATATGCGCCCTCCACATCCTTGTAGAAAATCAGGTCGGGAATGGAATCGATAAGGGAGTAGAGCAGGGCCCGCTGGTGTCTCAGCTCCTGCTCGAATTCCTTTCGGTCGCTGATGTCCATGTAGGTGCCGGCCACCCGAAGCACCTGGCCGTCGGCATCCCACTCCATCACCTGCCCCCGGGCGAGAATCCATTTCCAGTCGCCGGACCGGGTGCGCACCCGATACTCCGCTTCATAATACGGGGTTTCCCAGGCGAAATGGGCCTCCATCCGTTTTCGAGTGAGGTCCAGGTCTTCGGGATGGATCAGGGCCTCCCAGGCTTCGAGGCGGGGATCGAGTTCATCCGGGGGATATCCGAGCATCTGCGCCCCCTGAGGGCTGATGGTCTGAACCCCGGTCTGCACATTCCGGTCCCACAGGCCGATGCCGGCGCCTTCCAGTGCGATCTGCAGATGCTGAATCTTATCCTGAAGCCGGTGCCGTTCGTTCCAATTGCGAAGCAGTTCGAGGACCAGGGTGCGAAGCTGCGTCGCGTCGGCGGGACGCCCGATTCGATGAACCCGTGAAGGCGGGGCGTCCAACGGCGGGGTATCGGCCTCGGCGGCTTCCGAAATCAGAAGCAGTTCGGTATCCGGATCGATATCATGCAGGGCCTCCACCACCGCCGGATCGTCGGCGCCCTCGATGGGCAGATTGAGAATGCACAGGGGCGTTTTGCGCCCGTCGTCGTAGTCGTTCCGAAAGGCCCTTACCAGAGCGGTTATATTCGAAAACACCCGAAGCAGGGGCGGCGGCTCTTCCCCGGGACCGGCCTCCGGCATCAGAATATCTGAAAAAAGGGCCTGAAAACGATCCGCGGCCCGGGGATGCTTATCCGCGATGAGAATACGAGTGTTCATTGCACTGTCTGTTTAGAATCGGCCAAAGGACATCCTTCTATTGAATCCATACGCGTCATGGATGGTTTTCTTCTCGCAAGGCACTTTTTAACAATCCTTGCCATTTTTAGCCTGACTTGTAAAGCGTTTGCGAATAGATATTTTACGATCCCTCAACACGGATGCCGGTGGTCGCCTCCACCAGGCGAAGGGCATGAAGATTCAGCCGGTCCAGCCAGTCCTGGGGCTGCGACCAGGCGACCGTCACCTGCGACTCCCCGGCTGTGAAGGGGGTGAGTTCGCCCACCGGTTCAGAGGCGTGGTAAACCCGCCAACGGCCCCGGGGAAGGGGGCCGGACAAAAACAGGGAAAGCCCTTTCTGATCGGTGTCTGAGACCGCTTTCTGAATGACCGGGGATTTGAGGATCATTGGAAATTCACCGGAACCATACCGCCGGACCAGGGCCTCGACCCGGGCCCGATCCAGTGCGGAACGGGACTGTTTTTCCTCGATTTCGGCGGATTTCAGGAGCAGCTCCCGTTCGCGCATCTGCTCCGAATAGGGTTCGGTGGCCGCGCGCATCCCCACCAGGGCATCCAGGTAAAGGGCCCCGGAAGGCACCACAATGGAATGGGGTTCGATGGGCACGTTCCGGGCGGTCAATCCGAGTAGAATCCTTCCGGCTTTCCGAAGGTTGGCTTCATAAATGGATTCCCGGCCGGATTCATCCGATGCCTTCTTTTCTGTTTCGTCTGCATCCGCGAAATCGGGCGGCGGCCCTTGGAACGTCAACATCCCCGAGGATTGATCGAAGACCCCGGGAAGGGCGTTTCGGTCTTTTTCGCCGATGCCGAGGGCGGCCAGTGAGGCTTCATCCAAATACTCGTAGAGAATGGTTTCGTAGACCGCCTTGAGGGCATGCAGACGGAGGGCGGTCGGGTCGATACCGAAATAATCGACGAACGGCTCCCGAGCGGCCAGTTGATCCAGGGCCTCGGCCAGCTCGGATATTCGGAACGTGAGGGGAACCTGAATACCGGTTCCGGCGATGATTTCGGTACCCGGAACCACGACGATGTGAATGTCCTCCAGGTAAACCCCGCCGTGGAAAAGGTTGTTGAGGCGGTAAAACAGCAGGTTCAGGGTACGGCCCTGATTGATGTTGACGACCTGACCGACGCTCGACTCGGTGCTTTCCATTTTCGCGGAGGTGCGGCTGGTGGCGGATACCTCTTCTTGGGTGTTTCGGCTGATGGACCGGGCCGCGTTTTTGGCGATGGACTGCACCCGCCGGGAGAATTGTTTGGAGGTCTGGTTGTCGGCCCCGCCGGCCCCTGCGCTGGCTGAAAAAGGGCCGTAGCTTCCGCTCGCTTTGGCGTCCCAATGGCTCGACTTGGACCGTTCCTGTTCGTTTTTGGCCTCGGTTTCCATGGCGCTGGCCAGATCATTGCTTCGGCTTTCGGTCACATCCAGGACCGAGGTAATGGACCGGGTGGTTTCGATTTGTCGCTCCACGGTTCGGGTGACCGATACGGTTCGGGATTCCCCGGGCGCCAGGTTCAGGCTGTAGACCAGTTCCCCGAGTTCGGCGCCGCGCCATTCGGTCCGGTAGGACAGGCCTTCCTCGATCATCAACCGGGGGGCCGCCACCGGGGCGATTCCGGGCCGGGGTGCGCGAATGACCAGGTATCTGGTCTTGATTCTCCCCTGGGTCAGCCGCTGTTCATAGGCCGGTATGAAGAGGGCGCAGCGGCGGCGAAACGGTTCGTCATACCGGCACCGGGCCATCACCGTTTCAATCCCCTGGCCGTTTTCATCTGTGAATCCGACATCCGTCAGGTCGAATAGAAAGCAGTTGTATCCCTGGTCCTGGAGGGCCTTGCGTTTGGATTCCCAGGGTTCGAGATCCAGGGAAACCCGCTGGTAATCGGTATATTCCCGGCGCTTTTCGATCGATCTGTCTTCCTGTCGGGCGAAGGTCCTGAGACCGAACCAGTTCCATTCCCGAACCGGCGCCTTCACGGAAATCGACTCATTCCAGACAGCCGTCTTGCGAACCCCTCGGTAGAGTTCGCCTTTTTTGGCGCTGACCTTGTATTTTTTGGCTTCCGGCACCGGGGTGTAGTCGGCGACGTCTTCGATGGCCAGAAAATACCCGAGTTTTCGGGCCCGGTTCTGAAGGCGTTTTTTGGCTCTTTCGATATCCTGGCAGCGAAGCTTGAGGTTGCGGTATTTTTCCAGCAGACCGTCGATATCCCGACCGCTGACGATCTCGGCGTCGATGGCCTTCGGAATCGCATCGGCCTTTTCGCTCATGGTTTTTGCAAAGTCGCTGTAGGCATCGAGTTCCTGGAACTCTTCGATGACGGAATGAAGCGAGAGATCGATTTCCTCGGCCCGGGCAAAGGGCTGAAAGTCGTCCAAGGTTTCGATCCCGGTTACCTCCATGACCGGTTCCAGAGAATCGATTTGATTTGCCCAGGCGTGCTCATAGCTGTTTCGATCGGTGAGAAAGTCGAGGGTTTCCCCTTCCCCGGGAACGGCGGCGTAATACCGTCCGCCGGTCCCGCCGTTTCGATTCCCTCTTCCGCCATGGACCAGCACCGTTTCCCCGGGTTTCAAGGGCTCGGTGTTCCACCGGTCTTCGGCGGAATTGAACGAGGTCGCCCGCACGAAACGGGCCGGTTCCCCTTCTTCGGGGGCTTCGACAGGAATGATCAGGTTCGTCAGCGGCGGCTTCTCATGAGGCACGACGCCCCAGGATGCCTCGATCGAGCGCCGAATGAACCGAATCTCTTTTTCGGTGGCGGCCACCGAAACCGCCTCCGCAGCATCGGCCGGTCCTTGAAGCCGGTGGACACCCGGTGTCGGTGGTTCGGCCAGGGGATCGGAAAGTGAAAATCCGGGTTGAAACGCCCCTTTCTCCTGCCGAAGGGTTTCCAGCAGTCGGCCGGATCGACCCTCCATCACCGGGGTGTCCGGCAGGTTGTCGGCCCTCTTGCACGGGGACTCGGAAAACATCGGAAAAACCGTCACCACCATGTCGACCCTTTCCCGCCAGCTGGTTTCATACGCCTCTTTGCCGGATAAGAGATCGATGCGGGTATCCGGCTTGGGAACCAGATAATGGAAGTTCCCGGTTGTGCAGTTTCGAACGATGACTTCGCCCGAGGCGAGCTGTGCGCCCTCCTTGAATGCCTCGATGTGGTCGTAGGCAGGGACCGAAAAGGCGGTCTCGCGGCCGGCGATCAATACATAATCGGACAGGGTCGGTTCCCGGTGGGGGGTAAATCCCCAGGAGGCTTCCAGGGAACGGCGGAGAAAAAAGGCGTCCGGGGTCTGATCCGGGGGGATTCCCTGAACCAGTTTTTCCCAGTGAAGAGAGACCTGCCGGTGTCGGCTGAAGGACATCACCATGGGGGCGCGTTCCTTGTCCGGGTCGACGGATTTTCCCCGGGCGTCTCCCGGAGGCAGAATCCTGAAATATTCCTTGAGTTCGGCCAGGCCGGGAGATTCCATCAGGCCGAGTGAATGAAGTCGGGGGGGAGCGTTTTTCGAATGGTCGGGGTTCATGGAGATGGTCCTTTCGTCGGGGGTTCGGGGCGGGCGGCGGCGGACGGGAAGAAAAAAGCGTTCTGGGGGCGCGGGATTCCGTCCACCGGCGGTATCGTAATTGAAAAAGGCCGGATATTGGGTCTCGATTCTCTGGAGGTTGGAAAACAGTCACCGCATGTAGTCCTTTTCCGGTTCAGGATTCCTCGGCGACATTCGGTCCATAGAGGCATTCGATATAATGCTGTTTTTTGGATGTCGATTCCCCGAATACCGGATGCAGGCTGAGATCCGGGGAATAGGGACTGGCCGGGACTTTTCGGCCCAATGCTTCCGCCATGGCCCGGATGTGATGAGGACCGGCGCCGCAACACAATCCGATATAGTTGATCCCCATGTCTTTGGCCTGAACGGCGAATCCCGCGGTTTCAAACCGGTTGAGCAGAAACGGATCGAGGGCCACCGGAAAAGCGTTTTTGTTGTCTTTTTGCCTGAGATCGAAAAAGCAGGGGGTTTCTG
>JAABSQ010000577.1 GCA_011390315.1 Desulfobacteraceae bacterium | reverse complement strand
GGTTTCTGGGGTGGTCCGGTAAGGCACCGGCAGGGCCGCCACGGTTCCTTTCACGGTGTTTCGAATCCGCTCCAGAATCGGCATCATGGTCTCCGGTCCCCGCCCGCAGTTGAGGCCGACCACATCCGCCCCGTTCTCTTCCAGAATCCGGCAGGCCTCCTCCCAGGAGTAACCGTCGCAGCTTTTTTCGTGCACAGTGGTGTAAGTGACCACCGCCGGCAGGCCCGCCTCCTTAATCACTTCCAGGGCGATCATGGCCTCTCCCAAATGGCTGAAGGTTTCCGCGATGACCAGATCGACTCCTTCGGCCTTGGCCCAGTCGATCTGTTCCTGGAAGATGGCTTTGACGACCTTCCCCGATTTTTCGGGTTCCGAATGGTCATACTCCCAGGTATTGGAGAGATTGGCGGCCACCCAGGCCCCGTTTTGGTCCGCCGCTTCCCTAGCCAGAGCGATGGACTGAAGATTCAGCTTCTCCAGCCGGTCTTCCTTGCCGATCGCCTTCAGTTTGGATCGATGAGCGTAATAGGTGCAGGCCACGATCACATCGGAACCGGCCCGCAAAAACTCCCGGTGAAGCTGTTTGACCGCATCGGGATATTCCAGCACCACCTCGGGCACAAACGGACCGGCTTTGATGTAGCCTCGCCGTTCCAGTTCAAATATATAGCCTTCGGCGACCAGTATTTCGCCTTTTTTCAGTGCTTCGGCAAAAGATACTTTATTGTTTTCCATCTGTATTCCTCCTCATTACGGCTTTGGGTAATAGGCGCCGGACTCGGCGGTCGGCGATCTCTCGTTCAGTTCATTCCCGCAACTTGTTCTTCGGGCACATCTTCTTCCGCTTTCTCGGGCGTCGGCGGTTCCCCTTTGCTTTCACTCCGGAACCACCCTTTGCGTCTGAAAAACCGCTTGATCTGCTCCACCGCCTCGTATTCCACCGGAATCACCAGAAGCGCCAGGATGGTGGCGCTGGAGAGCCCGGCCACGAAGGCGGTGGCCATGGGGGCCCAGGAGATCGATTTCTGGGGGATTCCGATGGCCATGGGCAGAAGCCCGAGAATGGTGGTGACGGTGGTGATGAGCACCGGCCGCATTCGGGCCGCGCTGGCTTCGATCACCGCATCCCGGAGCGGCCGCCCCCGCCGGATCCGCTGGTTCATGAAGTCGATCAGGAGCAGGGAGTCGTTGACCGCCACCCCGGCCAGGCCCACGATGGCCATGAAGGAGCCGATGGTGAAGGTGGTCCGGCTCAAAAAAAGCCCCATGACCACCCCGATCAGGGCGAAGGGCACGGCGGTGATGATCATCATCGGCTGAAAATAGTCGTTGAACTGGGAGGAGAGGACCATATAGATCGCCAACACCGCGATGAAAAAGGCGAAGGTGAGGGAGGCATAGGAGCGGCTGGTGGAATCGAACTCACCGCCGTAGGAGAGGGCGGCGCCCTCCAGCTGATTCCGGTGGGATTCATAGAACCGCTCCACCAGCACCTGAACCCGGGCCGGGGAGAGCGAAGAGCCGGGTTTGATGTCCGCGGTGATGGTCACGGTGGGCCGGCCCTTGTACCGGGTCCGGACATTGGGTTCGGCCACATATTGCACATCCACCAGGTCCCGAAGCAGGACCGGGGCGGCCGGGTCCTCGATGACCGGCGCCCCGAGCACATCCAGGGGCGATGCCAGCCCGGCCCTATGAACATTGGCCGGGTCGTCTTGCCGGGTCAGCCGCACCAGAAGATCCACCTCTTCATCGAGGCTTCGGAACTGCCCCGCCCTTCGGCCGTTCAAGGCGCCGGCCACGATCCCGGTCACCTGATCCGGTTGAAGTCCGTATTCGAACACCGCCGTCTGCCGGGGCACAAACCGAACCACCCGGTGCATTTCGGGGCGGTCGTCGTCCAGATCGATCAGGTCCGCCATCTCGGGTTCGCTTCGCATATAGCCCAGCAAGGCGTCGGAGCCCTGAACGGCCCGGTCCATGGCGGCGGCGGTCACCCGAATGTTGACCGGTTTTCCGGTAGGGGGACCGTCGGCCTCTTCGAACACCTTCACCGTCGGCTTCAGGTCCGAATCCGCATAGGTTCTTTCCACATGGCGGGCCAGGGCGTCGCGCATGTATTCCAGGTGCCGAATCGGGTCATTATTCGGGTTGTCCGGAAAATCCCGAATCTCTTTTTCGGGCAGGGTGACCACGATCTGGCCGTATTGTCCCCCTTCGTGCCGGGCATAATCCTGATCTTCGAAAAACCCGGCGCTGCCCGAGGCGGACTGAGCGGTTTCCGGCCCCATGGCGACGATATGCTCGGAAAGATCCCGAACCACCCGGTCCGTCACCTCGATGGGGATCCCCACCGGCATGGCGACGGTGACATGATACCGGAAGTAATTCCCCGGGAAGAACTTGACTTTGATCAGCGGCATGATGCCGGTGACCGAAAGGGCCAGAACCGCCACCGAGGCCAGGAACAGCCCGCCGATGCCGACGAAGGTCAGGATCTTATGGTTCAGAAGCCGCTCCAGAAGGAACCGGTAGATCCGCCACAGCGGCGCGAAGATCCCCTTTCTCAGGTGGTGAAAAGGATCTTCTTCTTCGGTCACCACCCGCCGGGTCTCCACCCGGGGACCCCAGTCGAGGATATGAATCGGCAGGATGAAGAGCGCCTCGATCAGAGACGCGATCAGGGCATAGGTCACCGTCTTGGGGATCTGGGCGAAGAATTCCCCGGTGGACCCGGTCATGATCAGCATGGGAATGAAGGCCAGTATGGTGGTGATGGCGGAACTGACCACCGGCAGAAAGACCTCGGCGGTGCCGTCCACCACCGCATCCCGCCGGGATTTGCCCATCTGAAGATGCCGAAAGACGTTTTCCATGATGATGACCGCATCGTCCACCATGATCCCGGTCACCAGCACGAAGGCGAAGAGGCTGATGGTATTCAGGGAAACCCCGGCCAGGTTCATGATGATGATGGAGCACAGAAACGCGAAGGGCACCCCCACGGCGGTGAGCAAGGCGTTGCGAAACCCCAGGGAGAGCCAGAGAACCACCGTCACCAGGATCATCCCCAGGATCAGGTTGCCGCCCAGGGTGTTGACCGAGTCGTTGATTTCGATGGTGGAATCATTGGTGAAGACCGCCCCGATGCCTTCCCCGGCATGGGCCCGGACAAACTCCCGGGAGATCGCCTTGGCCCGTTCAGAGATATCGATGGCATTGCCGCCGGTCTCTTTGAGGACCCGCAGCCGCAGGGTGTCGTGGCCGTTCACCGATGGAATGGTAGTCGGGTCCCGGTGGCTCATGCGGGCGCTGGTGACCAGGTCCCCCACCCGAATGAAGTTGCCGTCGCCGTCCCGGCGGACGATGATGTCGAGGACCTCCTGCTGGGAGGAGAGCCGCCGGCCCGCGTCGAGCATGTACTCGGACTGTTCCTGGCGGAACCGGCCGGTGGGGATTTTGGTGTTGGCCGCCGCCACCGCGTCGGCTACCCGGGCGAAGGTGATGCCGTATTTGCGGAGCCGGGCCGGATCCACCGAGACGTGAAACTCTCGCTCGAATTCGCCTTCCAGGGAGACGTTCTGAACCCCGGGGATGTCGATCAGCCGGGCCTTGAGTTCATCCGCCAGAAGCTTGAGCGATTTCCGGGGCAGGTCGCCGGTCAGGTTGACCACCACCACCGGCAGCCATTCCTTGGTATCGATGTAGGTGAAGATGGGCTCATCCGCCCCGGGGGGGAGTTCATCCTTGATGTTGAGTGATAAAAACCGGAGTTCGTCGTAGAGGTCTTTGTAATCGACATCGTCGTTGAACTTGACCAGGACCGATGAAAAATTCCGGTAGGAGTCCGACTTGATGTACTCGACATCGTCGAGTTCGTCCAGGGCATCCTCGATTTCGGCGGTGACCAGCTGCTCCACATCGTCGGCCGAGGCTCCGTACCAGACGGTGGTGATGAAGACCTTGCCGATATCCACCGTGGGCATGTTCTCCACCGGAATGGTGAACAGGGTGAACCCGCCCGCCAGCACCAGAATGACGAAAACCACATTGATGAAGACGGTCTGACGAAGCGAAAATCGGACGACGGATTTCATGGGGCGGCAAGCTCCGTTCCCACCGACAACCGGGGATGGTCGGCGACGATCAGATATTTCTCCGATTCGCCCAGAACCATGACCGATATGGTTTCACCGGATTGCTTCAGGGTGAGCCGGGGATTCTCGTACCGGCTGACCACGGCCGATTTGGGCACCCGCAGCCCTTCGGATTCGATCCGCAGGGGCAGGGTGAATCGAAGCCCGCCCCGGCGCTCTCCGTCATAGTCGACCAGGACCAGTTCGGTGGAGAGCTTTCGGGTCTTTTCATCGAATTCGGGGTTGACCCATTCGATGCGGGCCCGGACCGGCTCCCCCTCCAGCCGGGCCTCGAAGACCTCGGGAAGCGAGCGCGTCGCCGCCAGCTCCTGTCCGGTCACCGAAAGCGGCACCACCAGGTTTCTGAAATCGGCGATCTCCGCCAGGGGCGTATTGACCGTGACGATTTCACCGGGTTCCACCCGGCGGCCCACCACGATCCAGCCTTTCGGAGCGGAAATATGGTGGCGCCGGCGGCGCTCCCGAAGTTCGGCCAGGGCCACCTTCAGGGCCGCTTCTTCGGCGGCCAGGGTGTCTGTTTCCAGCCGGGCCTGGTTGAGCCGTTCCCGGGCTTCATCCAGCCGGGACTCGGTGCCTACATCCTTCTGGAAGAGACGGTTGAGCCGATCGAATTCCTTTTGAAGGTAGGCGATCTGAGACGCGTTCTTTTTACGGGCCGCCTGAATCTTTCGAATGGACTGGCGGGTATTCTCGATCCGGAAATCGATGAAGGTGGCGTCGATTTCGGCGAAGGGTTTTTCTGCTAGGGTATCGCCCACCTCATAATGGACCGCTTGAACTTTCCCCGCCACCTCCGAGGAGAGGGTCAGGGTCGTATCGCTGCGGGTATAGCCGGTGAGCTGAACCGTTTTCTGCGCGGGCTGTACGGTCAGCGCTTCATCGGCGAAACCGGTTCCGGGAAACAGACAGAGGAGGCAAAGGCCCCAGATGCGAATTCTTTTCATTGATTGGCTTTCCATTCCATCATCAGGTCCAATTTAATAGGATAAGCGCTCCCCGGCCTGTAAGCAATGGACTATTTTCCGAGCCACTCCCAGGGCGGGGGGCAGCTGTCCGGGATTTTGGGGGTGAACCGGTCGGGGCCGGAGATCACCGGACGGTTCACCGCCTGTGCCAGCCCCGTCAGCATGCCTCGAAACACCTGCTGATGAAAGGGAAACAGCCCGTACCAGTAGAGGATTCCGCCCAGGCCCCGGGTCAGAAACCGGGAAAGGTAGAGTACATCGGTGACGCCGTTTTCCCGAGGCGTGATGCGGATGTCGAACAGGGCCTCGCCCGGCAGCTTCATCTCGGCCAACAGCAGAAGGCGGTTCGGCGGGTCCATTTCCAGCACCCGCCAGAAATCGAGAGCGTCGCCCACCCCGAGCCGAACCGGGTCGCGTCTTCCCCGGCGCAGGCCGTATCCGCCGAGGAGCCGGTCGGCCAGTCCTCGAAGCCTCCAGAGAATATTTCCG
>JAABSQ010000576.1 GCA_011390315.1 Desulfobacteraceae bacterium | reverse complement strand
AACCGCCGGTTCGGACTCATCGACAGCGGCCAGCGGGCGGTGATCTATTTTGCGCCCCACACCCATATTCGGCAGAAACGGCTCAATGATCTCATATCCGACGCCTTCTACCGGGAACTCTTCATGAGCCCCTGCCTCTGCGGATGGGACCGGGGGGAGGAGAAGCACCGCTACATGGGGCTCTGTCATCAGGTGCTGTCCCGAAGTCAGCTCCATGCCGTATCCCAACTTCGCGAGGCCGGGATCATCACCCGAAACCTGGTGGTGATGCCCTCCCTGTCCAACCTGAGCCTGGCCAACAACGGAACCCATATCAGCCTGGGCAGCCGAAAGCTCACGGCCTTGATGGCCGATCCCGGTTCCGGGTTCGGATGTCGGGAAGAAAAATACATGGGGGATCTGGCCATCAAGATCATCGAGCATTTTCTGCCGCTCTTTGTGGGGACCTACAGCGCCGCGCCCTATCGCCTCGATTTCTGGGACTTCCATCCGGAAAAAGCCCTGGGGTTTCTTCCCCATGAACTCGATTTCACCCATTTGCGGATGATCTGGAGGCGATGGAAAAAGAAAGCCAAGCTCAAGGTCTTCGGCCGTCCGATCACCCCCTTCGGTCCCAGGGCCCTGGATGAATGGGTCAGCCGCGGATTCGGTCTCAAGGGGGATTTCGTTCATGATTTCCGGCTGCTCGATTACTTCGTGGCGGTCAAAAGCACCGACCGAAGCCCGGCCCTGGACGGCGCCCTCGAAAACCAGACCCGCCTGAAACAGGACCTCTCCGATTTCGGGGTGTTTGATGCGGCCATGCCGGTCTACCTGCTGTATCGCCTTCGGGAATTCGCCGCTATGGGGTTTTCCGGATTCGAGGGGCGCTATTACAGCCAGTTCGAAAACATCATGACGGATATGGGCGCCGCCGCCGGTTTCCAGACCCTGATCACCGCCCTGGCCTATAAGTACATCCTCGAAGGACACATCACGCATGGGGATATTCCCGATGACCCCACCCTGGAGAGCGAACGCCGGCAGGTCTTTTTCGGCGCCGCCATCGGGATTCCCACTTTTTATGTTCATAAAAACACTCGAAACCGGTTTTTGCATCGAATCGTAACCCGCACCCGTCGCACCCGGTTGAGTCGTCGCTATCCCGGCTATATCCGTGTCTACAATGAGGAGTATCGGCGGGCGCTTCTGAACGCAGTCCGCGAAGACGCTCCGGATTTGATCGAGATGATGGGCGCCGAGGAAATTCTTCGGGATCTCGCCCATCGAATCGAAGATCCCAAAGGATGCTCCGCCGCCGGCCGCCTCACCGCGGGAATCGTGGAGAGCGCCGGGTCGACTCATCCCATGAAACTGAGCGGAGAGGAATTCGGCCTGGCATCGGAACGATTTTACCGGTCCACTCTTCGCAAACGCCAGATTCAAGCGGCCCTGAACCTTCTGGAA
>JAABSQ010000575.1 GCA_011390315.1 Desulfobacteraceae bacterium | reverse complement strand
GCGGGCAAGCGCCGGGTCCTTTTTGAACCGAGTCCGATCCCGGGTGGCTGAAGAGCGGATCGACGAAGCGGACCTGGTCCGTCTGATTCACCTCACCCTGTTGTCCATTCACCATGACATTCGAAAAGCAGAGCAAAGCGAGTTTGCATGAATCCATTGCCGCCCCATCAATATATTCAGCGGGAAACCGCCCGCATTCAAACCGAGCATCTTTTCAGCGACCGCCTGGTGAACGCCCTCTATTCGGATACCCGGGAACGGGGATCGCACCTCTTTCGGGCCCTGACCTCGGCCCGAATGTCGAGCCTGCTGGGGTTTTTGACCTATGACACCCTGGTGGGGGCCAAACTCTCGGGCGCCGGGCATTTTTCGCGAAAGCTCGGCATCGACCTGTCCGAATGCGTCGATTCGCCGGAGACCCTGGATACCCCCCGCAAGGTGTTCGAGCGAAAGATCCGCTACTGGGCCTGCCGGCCCATGGACGAAGACCCGTCCGTGGTGGTCTCCCCGGCGGACGCCAAAATGCTGGTTGGGTCTTTTTCCAAAACATCCCAGATTTTCCTCAAGGAAAAGTTTTTCAGCTTTCAGGCCCTGCTGGGGGAAGGCAAAACCCGATGGCTGGAAGCCTTTGCCGACGGCGATTTCGCCATCTTTCGGCTCACCCCGGACAAGTATCATTACAACCATCTGCCGGTCTCGGGTGAGGTGGTCGATATTTACGATATTCCCGGCACGTATTACCCGTGCAACCCCGGCGCGGTCAT
>JAABSQ010000574.1 GCA_011390315.1 Desulfobacteraceae bacterium | reverse complement strand
TCCCGTGTCATCACTTTGGGGGCTTTGGCTCCGGGGATCAGCACCGCTCCGATGATGACGTCGGCCCGCTGAATCAGGTATCGAACCGTGGCAGGGCTGGACATCATGGGAAAGCAGTTTTTGGGCATGATGTCGCTGAGATACCGCAGCCGGTCCAGGTTGGTGTCGAGGACGTAGACCTTGGCGCCCAATCCGCAGGCCATCTTGGCCGCATTGGCGCCCACGATGCCGCCGCCGATGACCACCACGTTGCCGGGGTCCACCCCCGGCACCCCGCCCAGCAATACGCCGTGGCCGCCCTGGGGCATTTCCAGGTATTTGGCCCCCTGCTGTATCGCCATTCGGCCGGCCACCTCGCTCATGGGGGTCAGCAGCGGCAGAGAACGGTCTTCCTTCTGAATGGTTTCATAGGCGATATTGACCGATTTTCGCTCCACCAGCTTTCGCGTCAACTCTTCGGCCGCGGCCAGGTGCAGATAGGTGAATACGATCTGATCTTCACGGATCAGGTCGTATTCGGGCGGCAGCGGCTCCTTGACGTGCATCACCATCTCCGCCTTCTGATACACCTCTTCAGGCGTCGCCAGAATATCGGCGCCGTGTTGAGCATACTCCTCGTCTTCGAAACCGCTGCCCAGACCCGCCGACGCCTCCACCAGAACGGTGTGGCCGTTCTGTTTCAATACCTCCACGCCGGCCGGGGTCATGGAGACCCGGTTCTCCTCGGATTTGATCTCCTTCAAAATGCCTACAATCATCGTCTCCTCCTCCCTCTTATCGTGGTTAAGGTCATTCCGCGCCGGGCGGTGGGCCGGCGCGGAATGGGTTCGAATCGGTCGCGGAACATGCTGTCGGAAAAACGGCATCCTGAAGCAACCGGTTTTACATAAGGCCGCGCTCCTTGGCGATGTTCATATAGGTTTCCACCAGGTTGGCCGGCGGCACCCACCTGTCTTTGTCTTCTTTTTCCTTGAGGTGGATGGCGTCGAAATCGCAGCCGCCCACGCAGACCCCGCAGCCGATGCAGCGGTCCAGGTCGACGGCGGCATGGTCTTCGGTGAGGATGGCGTCCATGGGGCAGCGCTCTTCGCAGACCCCGCAGGCGGTGCAGTTGTCCGAATCCACGGCGGCGTAGAAGCTGCTGTTGACTACTTTGGCCGGGGCATCCACCGTCTTGAGATTGGTCAATACCTGGCAGCAGCACCCGCAGCACATGCAGATGTTTGAAGGGCGCTGGGAGTTGCCCGGCTGAAGCACCAGCCCTTCTTGTAGGGCCTTGTGGAGAATGTCAAGGGCCTCCTCGGTGTTGATATAACGACCCAGACCGTTCTCTTCGTAGTACCGGGCGGAAGCCCCGAAGACCAGGCAGGATTCTTCGGTCCGTTCGCATCCCTCGCCCACCATGGTGTGTTCCCGCCGGCAGATGCAGGGGGCGACCAGAAGGGTCTTCTGGGATTTGATGATGTTTTCGGCCGTATCATAGGGCATGATTTCCATTTCGGCGGAAATCGATTCGGAGATGGGAATCACTCGAAGCTGCTGGGTTTTGTTCTTGAGCTGGTCCTTGAAAAGGTAGGGCACATATTCATTGAAGTCTCTGATCAGCCCCTCATCGAGGTCATTGACATGAAATTCCCAGATACCGATCACGAACTGGGCCGACATGTACTTGGTCTCCCCCTTTTTGTTCACTCGAATGATGAGTCCCTTTTTGGACATCTCCTGAAGCAGAGTTTCGGTTTCGGCCTCGTCCCGGTTCAGTCTGGCCGCGATCTGGGCCGGGGTTTCCTGGAGCAGGGTCAGATCGGCCGCCAATCCGGCCTCCTCGGGGGTGAACAACCGTTTCAGGATGCGGATTTCAACCCCGGATTCGGTGGGCGGAAAACCGCCGGGCAGGGTATTGAGGTAGTCGGCGAGTTTCTGGTAGAGGTCTTTGGTCATATTCATACGGGTTTTTTCTTATCCTCCTGTGTTGATTCGTTATCAATTTGTCTTTCATTCAAAAAGTTCTACAAGATTATTCCAAAACCTGAAGTATAGCTTGCATTGTATCCCCACCTTCCGTTCGAAGTCACATTTCTGATGCGGGAACTCAGCCCCGAAGCTTCATCGTAACCTCGGCCACCCGCTTGCCGTGGGCTTTGGCGATGGCCAGATCTTCCGCGGTCGGCTGAAGCTCTCCCTGTGGGCCGGCGATGGTGGTCGGTCCGTAGGGCGTGCCGCCGCGGGCTTCGGT
>JAABSQ010000573.1 GCA_011390315.1 Desulfobacteraceae bacterium | reverse complement strand
TCATGGAGGCTTACGGGTATGAGCTGTCCGCGGATGCCGTCACCGATGATCTTCCCACCGGGTTTGCAAAAGCATCCGACGGCGGGGTCGTTTTCGGAAAAAGCCCCACCGCTTACAGCGGCAGAGACCTCCATGCGATCTTCAATGCTTATGGATTGACCCTTTCTCCCGACGCGGCCGAAGACCTGACCGGCACCAATTTCGCCACCGTCAGAAACGAAGAAATCGTCTTCGGTAAAAGCCCCACCGCCTACAGCGGCGCAACCCTGGCCTCCATCCTTTCCGCATACAGCGGACCGGTGGTGGCGGTCGTTGAAGAAGAAGTCGTGATCGTGGAAAAAGACAGCGACGGCGACGGCGTCATCGACCGGCTGGACCGCTGCCCGAATACCCCCATGGGCGTGGAGGTGGATGAGTTCGGCTGCCCCATCGAAGAAGAAGTGGTTCCCGCTCCGGTCCCCCTGGATTCCGATCAAGACGGCATTCCGGATGCCAGCGACATCTGCCCGGGCACCCCGGCCGGGGCCGTGATCGATGAAAGAGGCTGCTGGGTCCTGAACCAGGATTTCCTCTTCGACTTCGACAAGGCCGTGGTCAAACCCCAGTACTACTCCATACTGGACGACGTAGTCGAGGTGATGGAAGCCAACCCGGGTCTGCGGGTGGAGATTCAGGGCCATACCGACAGCATCGGGGCCCATGCCTACAACATGGATCTTTCCAAGCGGCGGGCCAATGCGGTCAAAAACTATCTGGTCAACCAGGGCGGCATCGCACCTTCCCGCCTGACCACGGTGGGATACGGCGAAACCCGGCCCATCGCCACCAACGCCACCAAGGAAGGTCGTGCGAAAAACCGACGGGTGGAGTTGAACCCCATCTGGTAGTTCAACCCTGATTTTCACCCTGAATCCGTATGCCTCCTCAAGATGCCGGCGCCGTTTTCCGGCATTGCGAGGGGGTATTTTATAAGGAGGTTCCCATGAGGAATACCTGTTTCAGGATACTGACGGCGGTCGCCCTGTGTGCGGCCCTCTCCCTGATCGGATGCGCCACCCCCCGACACCAGCCCCCTTTCACTCCGCAGGATTTGAACCCCCAGCTTCGGTCCGGCCAGTATTCCCAAGAAATGGACAACTATAACATTCTGCTGGACGCTTCCGGTTCCATGGGGGATACCTATGAGGAAAACCAGAAGGTCTATCTGGCCAAGGAGGTCGTCCGCAGGATTCATCAGACCCTGCCGGATATTCCGCTCGAGGGGGCGCTTCGCACCTTCGGCAATGCCGACTCCCCCTTCGCTTTCCAGTCCGACCTGATTTACGGCTTTTCCGAGGAGAATGCCGACGAGGATTTCGAGGCGGTCCTGTACGGGGTGGAGGCCGGGGGTAAAAGCCCGCTGGGGCTGGCCCTCACCGAGTCGATGGCGGACCTGAAGCCCTTGACCGGCAAGACCGCCGTGATCATCGTCACCGACGGCATTCTGGCCGATGATCCGGTTCCGCCCGCTCGGCAGCTGAAAGCGGAATTCGGGGATTCGGTCTGCATCTTCACCGTATTTGTGGGGGACCACCGCACCGGAAGAAAGATCATGGAGGAGGTGACCGATATCGGAGACTGCGGCTTTATGGTGGACGCGGAAGCCATCTATCCGCCCGAAGGCGCCGCCGCGTTTGTGAAAGAGGTATTCCTGGCCGATCTTACCGCCCCGGAAAAAGACAGCGACGGAGACGGCGTTCCCGATAACCGGGATCAATGCCCCGGCACCCCGAGAGGGACCCCGGTGGATGCCGACGGTTGCGCCCTTGTCGCCGAAGAACCCGAACCGGAGGGGGTTTCCGTCTATGTAGTCCAGGACCGGGACGGGGACGGCGTTCCGGATGATACGGACGACTGTCCGCGCACCCCCAGAGGCGTCAAGGTGGATACCCGCGGGTGCTGGATCATCAAGCACATCCGCTTCGATTTAAACGAATGGAAAATCAAACCCGAATACCATTCGGTTCTGGATTCGGTGGCGGCCGTCCTGAAGGTCAATCCGAACCTGATGGTCGTGGCCCGGGGCCATACCGACAATATCGGTTCGGCGGCTTACAATATGGACCTCTCCCTGAAACGGGCCAAAGCGGTCCAGGCCTATCTGCTGAAGTCCGGCGTGCCGGCGAACCGGGTGACCACGGTGGGATACGGTTTCACCGAGCCGATTGCGCCCAACAACACGCCCCAGGGACGGGCGGAGAACCGGCGGGTGAAC
>JAABSQ010000572.1 GCA_011390315.1 Desulfobacteraceae bacterium | reverse complement strand
CCACCATCACCAAGAGCCACTCGGCCTGGAAATACGGCTACCTGATCTGGCTGGGGGTGGCCCCCGAATTTCAGCGGATGGGGGTGGCCGAAAAGCTCCTCCACCGGTTTCGGGACCTCATGATCAAAGACGGGGCCCGCATGCTCCTGGCGGACACCCAGGCCGACAACCGGCCCGCCATCCGGTTTTTCGAAAAGAACGGGTTCGGCAATTCCGAGGAGCACATCTATCTGTCCCTCAATCTCGACCCCGAGCGGCAGCGACTCAAGAAAAAGCGCAAGTCCTCGGCGGTACGGGAGAAATCCACCGGCTCCAATGCCTCACACGCCGAAAAAGCCGCCAAACCGGCCGAGAAGCCCCATGGATAAAACGGGGATTCAGCCCGCGCGCCTGAAGCGGCTGTTTCAGCGGCTGGTGGATATCTACAGCCCCTCGGGAAAGGAGGAGGAGATCCTCGGCTACCTTCGGGGCCGGCTCAGGCGCCACGGCCTGCCGGTGAAAGCCCATCCGGTGGACAGCCACCGGTACAACCTGGTGGTCGCCCCCGAAAACCGGGAGATCCGCCTGGCCCTGATCGGCCATGTGGACACCGTCTCAGCCCCGGATCTGGACACCTACGGCTATCGGGAAAACGGCGACACCGTCCGCGGCCTGGGCACGGCGGATATGAAGGGCGGGTGCGCGGCCCTGATCGAGGCCTTTCTGGCGTTTCACGAAATGGGCGGCAAGGAAGCGCCGGCGGCGCTCTGTCTGGTGGTTGGGGAAGAAGAGACCGGGGACGGGGCCCGGCAGCTGGCCCGGGACTATTCTTTCCCATGGGCGATCATCGGCGAGCCCACCGATCTGGCGCCCTGTCTGGGCAGCTACGGGTACCTGGAGGTCCAGGTGGAAACCCGGGGCCGCCGCATGCACGCCTCCATGGCGGGCCGCCGGGACAACGCCATCGAGGCCCTGCTTCAGGTCATGCTTCGGATTTCCCGCTACATGGAGCAACAGCGGCCGGAGGCGGTCTACAATATTCGGGACCTTTTCAGCTCCCGGGCCGGGTTCGCGGTGCCGGAGCGGTGTGAGGCCTGGCTGGACATTCACCTGGACCCCGCGGCCCCGATCGGGGAAATTCTGAGGGAACTGGAGGCGGTCTGTCTTCAGAAGATCGGGAACGGCGTCGATATTCAAACCCTGTTTCGGGTCAACACCATCGATCCCGGGTATGCGCTGCCGGACCAAGGCCCGGCGCCCGCCGCGCTTCGGGCGGCCTGCGAGCACCAGGGGATGGTCTGGGAGCCCGCCGCATTCCGCAGCCACTCCGACGCCAACCAGCTTCGGGCCGCCGGGGTCAAGCCGCTGGTCCTGGGGCCGGGCCAACTGGAGCAGGCCCATACCCTGGAGGAATCGGTCTCCTTTGCGCAGGTCCGCCGGGCGGCCGACCTTTACCTGGATGTTCTATGCCGGCTTTTCCCGATCTGAACCGGCCGTAAATCCTCCAGGCCGAACCAGGATCAGTTGGCTTCCACCATCACCTTCCGGACCGATTTGCCGGCCTGCAGCAAGTCGGGGTCGACCTTGGCATTGCATTCGGTACACCGCCAGCCGGACCGAACCTGGCGAATGGACCAGTATCCGCCGGTCAGAACCGACATCACCCGGTGAAAGAAGTTGAGCTTGGGCATGGTGCGGCGAAGGGTCGATTCATGGCCGCATTTCTTACAGTAGGTCCGGGTTTCCAGATGTCCGCCGGGCATCAGGTGGTCGACCTCATCCCCGCCGTGGCCCAGATGGTCGCACACCCATCCGAACCGAATCCAGTGAAAGGGCCATGATCCCGCGCTCATGGCGGACAGAATCCAGTGGTGGAAAGAGAGCCGCGGCGCCCGCCGCCGAAGCGGAACCACGTCTCCGCAGGCCTCGCAATGGCCTTCGGAAGTCAGGATGGGTTCAAAGGGCAGGTTCGGTACGCCGTCGATCTCTTCGCCGCATTCTCCGCACCGCCAGCCGGTCTGCATCCAGGTGAAGGGCCAGTTCCCGGCCGTGACAAAGGAAAGCCGCTGGTGAAGGGAGGTGGGGGGCAGAAAATTGCGCCGAACCAGCACCTCTTTGTTGCAGCGGGGGCAGTCCCCTCTGGAAACCACGAAATCGATGGTCCGCAACCCCCCCATGCGCCGACCGGGGATGTGGATCTTTTCGTTGTCCGCGTTTTTGCCGCACTGCTTGCACCGCCACCCGACCCGAAACCAATATAAAGGCCAGAAACCGAAC
>JAABSQ010000571.1 GCA_011390315.1 Desulfobacteraceae bacterium | reverse complement strand
ATTTCAGGAGGCGGCTTGAACAGTGACGCCGTTTGCTCCGAAGACAAGCGCCTTCCATATTCGCTCCCCATTGTTCATATTTGTTGACGATCACCGCCAACCTCTCTGCGGGGGTCCGGTCGTCCAGTTGTGGGATCTGTTTTCTTATGGCTCAGCGGGGTTCAGTGGTCGGCGTGTCGGCGTCATATGAAACACTCAAGTCCGGGCGATGACTTATGTAAAATAGACCGAAGGCCGGGATACCCGAAGACCTCCGAGGTTTTAAAAACCTCGGAGGTCTGGTAATCTCATGCAACATCCATTTCTCGAGGCTTGACACCCCGCGCTAAACCAACCCTGCCATAGTATCCCGAAATCAATTCACCGCCCCGCCCGTCTCGATCAGCGCCTCGATCTCCGGCAACGCCCGCCGCATCTGGCGCAGGGCCTGGCGGATGCGGTGTTCGTTTTCCACCAGGGCCAGGCGGAGATAGCCTTCGCCTTCCTGACCGAAGCCGATGCCCGGGGCCACGGAGACGTTGCCCCGCTCCATCATCTCCATGGCGAACTTCATGGAGCCTAAGCGGCTGTAGGGTTCGGGGATTTTGAGCCAGACGAACATCCCGGCGCCGGGCGGGTCCACCGGCCAGTCCATGGCCTCCAGCCCGCGGCAGAGGACATCCCGGCGGCTCTGGTAGACCTCCACCTGCTTTTTGACGTCCGGCTCGCAGTCCCGGAGGGCCACGATGCCGGCGATCTGGATGGGCGAAAAAATGCCGTAATCGTAGTACCCCTTGATCTTGGCCAGTGCCTGGATGATCTGTCGGTTGCCCACCCCGTAGCCCAGACGCCACCCGGCCATGTTGTAGGATTTCGAAAAGGAGCCGAACTCGATCCCCACATCCCGGGCCCCGTCGGCCTGCATGAAGCTGGGGGCCACATATCCGTCGAAGGTGATCTTGGAATAGGCGAAATCATGGACCACGATAAAGCCGTATTTTTTGGCCAGCCGGACGATCTCCTGAAAGAGCTCCAGGCTCCCCAGCCGGGCCGTGGGGTTGTGGGGGTAGTTGAGGATCAATACCTTGGGCTTGGGGGTGAGAGATTCACACATCTCGGCCACCCGTTTGACAAAGGTCTCCTCCTCGGAAATGGGAAACCGAATGACGTTGCCCCCGGCGATGGTGACCGCATAGATGTGGATGGGAAAGGCCGGGGCCGGCACCAGAATGGTGTCCCCCGGTCCCACGATGGCCAGGCCGAGGTGGGAGATCCCTTCTTTGGAACCGATGGTGCAGATCACCTCGGTGGATTCATCCACCTCGACGCCGTAGTCCTTGGCGTACTGTTTGGCGATCTCCCGGCGCAGGTTCCGCAGGCCCATGGCCACCGGATACCGGTGGCTTTTGGGGTCCCGGACCACTTCGGTCAGCTTGTTGACAATCGGCTCCGGCGTCGGATCGACCGGATTGCCCATGCCCAGATCGATGACGTCGTCTCCCTGAAGCCGTTTTTCGGCCTTTCGCTGGTTGATCATGCCGAACAGATAGGGCGGCAGCTGGTGCATGCGCTGGGCCAACTGGATGGGGGTGTCGTTGCTCATAAGAACCTCCTGATGCGCAAACAAAAAACCCCGGGGCTTGTCGGCCCGGGGCGAAAAAAGAAAACGCCGCGGGCCGGAGTCACCGATCCGTGGCGTCTTGTCTGCTGAAGTGTTTTTTATTCGCAGCAGCGTTCGGTCGCCAGGACGGTGCGGGTCGCGGCGGCCGCGGCTGCGGGGTGTATGATTTTGCAGTTCATCATTTCTCCCGATGGTGGCTTGTTCTGAGTGTCAGATTAACAACGCCGGTTTCGTTTGTCAATCGGTAATCGATTCCCGAAACCAAGCCGGTTCATGGCACAGGGGAGGTCCCGCAAAAACCGGCTGCAAGACTTTTTTCAGCAAATCCAGGCCGACGGGGGCGATTGAAAGGAAAATCATTCGGCGCCGGATCTGCAATTGAGAGAATGACGACCCTGATATCGCTTCTCCTGCGGGTGGGAAGGCGAACGTCGATTCAAATTGCTGCTGGACAGAAGCCGGGGGGAATGATATCCGGAAAGGAGTGCTGCCGGGGGCGTGAACCGGAATCTTTATGTCATCCCCCTCGATTTGAATGAACCCCTGCCTACGGAACCGAAGATATCGTGAAGCGCCCCGCCCTCCGGAACGACTGGATTACCCTGCTGAAAATGTTCGGCCTGCATATCGTGGGGGCCTGCCGGGACCTGGCGCCG
>JAABSQ010000570.1 GCA_011390315.1 Desulfobacteraceae bacterium | reverse complement strand
CCGGGTGATGTTTAAATACCTCCAACGCTTCGACGCTGCTGGTTCGGCCGGTCACCTGATATCCGAGACGTCGGAGCATCTGGTCGGTAATGCGCACAATGACCTCTTCATCGTCGACCACCAGGACATGTTCATCTCCGGTGGGCAGGATGGCCTCCAACACCGCGGAATCATCGGCGGCGGCGGATTCCTGTACAGGCAAATAGACATGAAAGGCGGCGCCGCGGCCCGGTTCGCTGTAAACCTTGATATCTCCGCCGTGCTCCTTGATGATGCCGTACACCACCGCCAGCCCGAGGCCGGTGCCCTTGCCGGGACCTTTGGTCGTAAAATAGGGCTCGAAGATTTTATCCCGAACCCCCGGTTCGATTCCGCAGCCGGTATCCTCCACCACCAGTTCGGCATAGGGACCTGCATGAAGATAACCCTCTTCCCAATCCCCTTCTTCAAAACGGGTCTGTTTCAACCGAATGGATATCTGTCCATTATTCGGTTCCACGGCATGGTAGGCATTGGTCATCAGGTTCATAACCACCTGATGCAATTGCGTGGGGGAAGCGATGACCACCCCGAGATTCGGGTCTATATCCAGGGTAAGGTCGATATTGGAGGGAATCGTGGACCGCCCCAGCTTAACCACTTCTTTGAGGATGGGCTGGACCTGAACCGGCAGCATATCCTGTTCGGTCTGGCGGCTGAACGCCAAAATCTGTTTGACCAGATCGCCCCCTCTTCGGCCGGCGGTATAGATCTCTTGGGCGTTTTCATATTCCTGGCTGGCCGGGTCCAGGTCTTCCAGTAACATTTCAGCCATACCGATAATCGGGAACAGAAGGTTGTTGAAGTCATGGGCGATGCCGCCGGCCAGGCTGCCGATGGCTTCCATTTTTTGGGCTTGCTGAAGTCTGGCTTCGATTTTTTTAATTTCGGTCAAATCACGAAAAACCGTCAGCTTGGATATGCTGCCGTCGGCATGATACAACGGCGCATTCGACACCAGGAAGGTTTTTCCGCTTTGGGGGTCCTCCAGCTCGAAGTTTTCCTTGTTGCCCGCCATCACCTTTTCCTGGGTGCACCACGGGCATTGTTCATCTCGATCGAACATCCCCTTATGGCAGGTTTCGCCGACCCCATCCCGGCCGATTTTTTGAATCATGGCCGGGTTCATATACTCAATGCGAAAATCATCGGAACAGATGTAAATCGGATCATCCATGGCTTTTAAAATGGAGCTGTATTTGGATTCGCTTTCCCGCAGGGCATTTTCCATTTCCATACGATTCACCCCGATCGCCACCAGGTGGGATACCGCCTCCATCACCTCGAGTTCCTGGGGACTGAACCGCGGCCTTGAGCGGGTGCCAAACGACAAAGTACCGATCAGGCGCTCATGGACAATCAGCGGGTAACAGCAGTAAGCTTGGATTCCGTAGGATTTCACCAATTCCTTCTCGGGATCGGCGGTATTTTGGATGTCTTCGGCAATTATCCTTTGTCGATACCTGGCCGCGTTTCCGGAGATGCCGATACCATAGTTCAGCCTTCCGATTTCTTGCGCTTCTGATTCAGAAATACCGCTGTAGACCTCCAAATTCAGGACCTCTTTTTTCTCATCGGCTGAAAAGTTGAAAAACACCTGACAACCCAAAAAAGCCATCACTTCTCCGCAGACGGATTGGACCAGGTACCGCGGGTTCCCGCTTTGAAGAAGCCGGGCCGCAGTGTTTGACAGCAGTTCATTCCGGCGGGCATTCCATTTTTGAATTTCTTCGGCTTGTTTCAGTGGCGTAACATCCGTGAAAACCACGATCCCCGCGATCACCTCTTCGTCGTCATCGATCACCGGCGCGGCGTTGGCCCAGACCACGCGATCTTCATTCGGCCGGCGGATAATAAAATGCCTGCTGCACGCCTCGCCGTAACGGACGGCCCGGGTCAGGGGAACTTCGTCATCGGCAAAGGGTCTGCCGTCCATATGGAGTATTTGCCAGCTTTCCACGTACTGGTCGACGCCGACGCCGTCGACGATCTCTTCTCTCTTGCCGCCCCGAATGGAAAGGCCGGCTTCATTGACATACCGCAATTTACCATCCGGCGCATCCGCAACCGCAATGCCGGCGGTGCTGCAATCCAAGGCGGCCTTTAAAATGGCCTCGGTCTCGCGGTATTCTTTGGAGACCCGCACCTGTTCAGTGATATCCTGAACCGCACCGAATACTTTGGGTGAGTGTCCATGCCTGCGCTCGATCACGCCGGTCATACGAAC
>JAABSQ010000569.1 GCA_011390315.1 Desulfobacteraceae bacterium | reverse complement strand
GGATTTACGGTGCGGGCGTCTACCAGGCAGCCGTACCCGCCGTAAAAGAAACGGACCGGGATACCCTTTCGATTCCGATCAGCATTTCAAACGGGGAATGGTTTACGGCGATCAGCCTGCTGAACACCGATGCGGAGACAAACACATTCGAAATCGAATTGGACGGCATTGCCCATGGAGAACTGTCCCTGGCGCCCGGTCAGCATATATTAATATTCATGAAAGATTTATTTGGAGAAGAGGCGGCGGCCGGCATTCACTCCGCCGTTTTACGAAATGCATCGAACATCGTCGGTCATGCCTTTATCGGCACGACCGGAAGCAGTCATTACCTGAGCGGTATCAATCTGAAAAGCGGCGGGTCAAAGCTGTTTTATCCGCTCTTGATCGACGCCCCGGACTGGTGGACCGGTGTGGCGGCCCAAAACCCATCCTCCACCGCGTGTGAACTTCGCATCACCCCTTATACCGCCAACGGAGTGGCGCTCGGCGCCCGGAGCGCAACCCTCGCAGGCGGCGCTACATGGCTGGGAATTCCCCGGGATTTGGGGATACCGGAAAATGCCGCCTGGCTCCAGGTGGAAGCCGAAAACCCTGATACCGGCGCCGAACAGGCGATCGCCGGAATGGAACTGATCGGAACCGGCGACGGGAATCAGATGTTCGGGATCAGCGCCATCGAAACCGGTACGGCATCGGGGATACTGCCGCGACTCGAAAAGCAGGGTTGGTCCGCCTTTATTTTTACCAATACCGCATTCAGCCGCGCCCATGTGACCTTGAGCGCCTATAATGATCATGGAGAGATCATCGCCACGGATGAGATCGCCATCGAATCCCGAAGTCAAACCCTCAATTTTGCTGAGGCATTTTTCGGCGCCGACATTTCCAATGCCACCTATATCCGGTATGATTCGGACAGGAAGGTGGTCGCTTTTCAAGTGGATGCTTCCGCCGACAGCCTGATGATGGAGGGTTTAGGAAGTTTGTCTGTTCAATAAGCCTGAGCCGATCCATTCGCCCCGCGATTCTTCGACCGATCCGCCCCAACTGGGGCGGATCGGTCCCCGCCGCTCAGAAAGCGCCCAACCGTGCGAAATCGTTCAAAAGAGACAGAAAAGGTCAGGAAAGCGACAGCAGGTACGATCTCAGATTGGTCCGCGTCTTTTTGAGGCCGAATTTTTTTCGAAGATTTTTCCGGTGAAAATGGACGGTGGTGTCTGAAATGGTGAGAATCTCCGCGATCTCCTTGCTGGTGCGGCCGTCTTTCACCAGGCTGGCCACCTGCATCTCCTGGGGGGTCAAAAAGATGTGGGCCGCCGAAAGCCGCTGGAGGAACGGAGAAATGATCTCGTTCAGGTGGGCGTCGATGATCTCCGTGAAAGACCGCTCCCGGGGCTTGAGGTTGGCCGACAGGAGCCGCTCCACATAGGGCAGCACCATTTCGCGAATATTGGAGAGGACCTTCTGCTCCAGATCGGATTTGTCCTGCTCCCGTTGCTTCAGCAGCACCTTGAGGGCGATATTGGCCTCTTCCAGGCGTAACGCTTGATCCTGAAGCTCCTGCTCCCGTTCCCGCAGGGCCTCCTCCGCCAGCTTCAGGGCCGTAATCTCCTCATGGCTCACCACCACCCGGACCGGCCCCCGGGTCGTCATCGGCACCACCCGCATGTAGTACCAGTGTTTGCCGTCCGGCGTGTGACAAGGGTAATCGAAGAGAAACTCCGCCGCTTCGCCGGCGATCACCGAGCGAATCCCCTCGGCCGCCCGGCGGGCATTGTCGGCATCCGGGCCGGTGGTGATGTCGCAGATATTCAGATAGTTGACGCCGATGAAATCGACGGCGCCTTCGACACCGCCCGCATCCGCATAGGCGCGCCAGGCCCGATTGGTCTCCAGGATAAGGCCGTTTTCATCCAGGATCGCGATATGGGCCGAAAGGGAATTCAGTACCGCCTGAGCCAGCGGATCAGTCAAGGAATCGGGCCGGTTGATGCTCTGCGGAATCGCCACAGCTTCCTCCTTTTTCAGTACGAGGGGGGATGCCACTTAATGAAGCTTGACTTAATCACCAAAGCACATCTAAGAACAAACTGCAAGTTTCATCAAAAATCTCGGCTGAGGTTTGTCACCGGAAACATCCCAACGGAACAAAGGAGATACCCATGAAAATCTTAGGCATATCCGGCAGCCCGCGAAAAGAAAAGACCTCCGGCGCCTACCGGCTGGTCGAAACGGTTCTTGAAAATACCGGCCTCGAGTATGAATTGATCTCT
>JAABSQ010000568.1 GCA_011390315.1 Desulfobacteraceae bacterium | reverse complement strand
GGGGGTGTCCAGCAGGTTGATTTCATAATCCCGATAGTTGAATTTCATGACCGAGCTGGCCACGGAAATCCCGCGCTCCTGCTCCACAGCCATCCAGTCGCTGGTGGCGTGGCGGGCCGATTTGCGGGCCTTGATCGCCCCGGCCATCTGAATGGCGCCGCCGAAGAGCAGCAGCTTTTCGGTGAGGGTGGTCTTGCCGGCATCGGGGTGGCTGATAATACCGAAGGTGCGGCGACGCGCCACCTCCGAAGTTTGTTTCTTTTTCGTCGTTGGAAATTCGGTGGTTGTCATACAAACTCATTTACATAGTGGGTTGATGCATCGGTTCGGATAAACGCATATAATAGGAATACTTTTGTTTTTGGCAAGGGTTCTCATGTCGGGTGGTGTTCCCGCCGATTTTAATACGGGATGGTGGTGATCGCATGGGCAGGAAAATTTTCAGGGGCTATAGGAACATGCAAACACTACCATGTCATGGACTGTGAAAGGTGCCGCCGATCCCGGGACATCCATGGATATAGTGAAGATCTCGATAGGATATCAGGGGGATAACGGCGGATCGCCTACAGCAGAAACATGGGGCCGGCCGTCTCGGTAATCCTGGCCAGTTTGCGAATGTCCGACCAGCCGTAGCCGATCTCCAGAAGACGGGTGCCGCCGAAGTTGGTGGTTTTCTGATGCACGATGCTCCCTCCCAGGGATTGATAGAAGGCGCAGGACGGGTTATAGACGAGCACCCAGATCAAGAGATTGCCGATTTTTTCCCGCAGAAACCGCCGGGCCGCCACCGATACCAGTTTACGGCCGATCCCCTGAAGCTGATACGGCTTCGGAATATAGAGTTCGTATAACTCCCCCTCAAATCGGGTCAGGCCGGTGCGTTCCCGCCCTCCGGTCGCATATCCGATGATCCGGTGCTTCTCATCTTCAGCGACATAGATGAAATCGGAGGGATTTCCGGAAAAGAGCCGCTGGCGAAAGATCTCCTCCAGCCGGTCATAGCAGAGGCTGTGCAGGAAGGGCCTGGACAAGATTCCCTGATAAGTGGACCGCCAGCTGTCGACGCTGACTTCGGCGATCTCCCTGGCATCCAGAAAAGTGGCTTCGCGAATAATCATGGCGCTACCATATTTAGTAAGCGGATTGGATAAAGCACCCCCCGCCGTCATCGCCGTCTCCGCCGGAGTCGTTTTCTCCATCGTCTACAGGGGTATCGTCGTTCTCACCGCCTTCGAAGGATTCCGCTGCAAAAAAGGCGGTGATCGTCTGATCGCAGGTCAGGGTAATGGAAACGGCATCGGCATCGGAGGCCAGATCTCCGGTCCATTCCACAAAAATAAACCCCTCATGGGAAACGGCTTCAAGTTCGATGACCGAATCATTCGGAAGGTAGTAGTTTGCAGGAAAGGCCGCGGGGATATCCCCGTTCACCCGAATCAGGCCGCTTGCTTCAGGGCTGACGGACACGGTCAGCAGGGGGTCCCCTCACCCGCCGGCGGCCTGCCCCACGCCGATTCCGAGGACCAGTAATACCATTGCGCACCACATCCGTATCGATTTTCCGCTCCGCATCCGCTTTTCCATGAAGTCTCCGTTTTTCCGCCGTCGTTTGATCGCCGATTTCAGGCGACTGCGCGTGTGAGCCGCAGATCAGGCCCGTTGCAATTCTCGGTTGTGATATCATCTTAGCATTAAACTTCAGGGACGACAATGGTTCAGATGAAAACCGAATCCGCCCCAAAAATGGCGGGAATCAAGAAGGTAAAGATCGGCATTGATCATCGGGGCTTTTTTCGATTATACCGGACAGGTGAATCATCGAATTTACAGACAGGATCTTTGCACCTGAATTCGGACGGTAAATCAGATAGCGCCTGGCCATGTCCGACAAACAGAACAGCGGATGCAATTCTTTCAGCGACGCGCATAAAAAAGGATCAACCGGGATGACGACCAGAGAAAAAGCCGATATGGAAAAAACGCTGACCAACCTGCGGAAAAAAATCGACGCCGTCGACGAACAAATCGTTGCTTCTCTGGCGGAGCGGCAGAAGGTCGTGGACCAGGTGGTGGCCCTGAAAAAGGCGCACAACCTGCCGGTCTATCATCCGGCCCGGGAGGAGGACCTGATCTCGAAGCGTCGGCAGCAGGGCGCGGCATCCGACCTGGACCCGGATTTCATCGAGGATCTCTACCGCACCATCATCCGACGGTCCCGGGTCGAACAGGCCTCCCGCATGGCCATGAAAAGCGTGCGGCCCGGCGCGGTGGTGCTGATGGTCGG
>JAABSQ010000567.1 GCA_011390315.1 Desulfobacteraceae bacterium | reverse complement strand
AAACCGACTTTTTTCGGCTGGAGATTCCCGAAGGATGCGTCATGAACAAGCTGATCCAGCCGGGCAACCTGAGCTACCTGCCGGACGGCGCCCCGGAATACCGGGTGGCCTGCTGCATGCTCAAAGAAGAGGTGCGGCCGGCATGATCCCGGTGGGCCCCGCCGGGTTTGGATTGACCGGGTTTGGATTGACCGGGTTGGGATTGACCGGGTTGGGATTGACCGGGTTGGGATTGACATTGATCCCGTGCATTGTTAGAAGAGGGCACTTTCCGATCCGCACCATCACCGGTCGAATGACTCGGCGCACGGCTTAATGCACGAAAGGTTATGGACAGTTTACTCGACAACTACGCAAAAGAGGTGGAGATCATCAACGACCTGGGGCTTCATGCCCGCTCCGCGGCCCAGATCGCGGGGATCGCGCAGCAGGCGGAGTCGAAGGTGTGGCTGATCAAAGACGACGAAGCGGTGGATGCCCAGAGCGTCATCGATATGCTGTCGCTGGCCTGCGCCAAGGGGTCCCTGATTACCGTGAAGGTCGAATCCCCCTCGGATCTGCCGATCCTCAACGATATCGTTCTGCTGGTGGAGAACGGGTTCGGAGAATAGGCATTCCATGACCGAACGGGAAAACCGGGAAATCGTACTCAAAGGCATCGGGGCCGCCCCCGGCATCTGCATCGGCAAGGCCTATCTGGTGGACAAGGAGGGGGTCAATGTCATCAAGCGCTACCACATCGGCGACGCCGACCTCGACCGGGAGATCAGCCGTTTCAAAACCGCCGTGGAAAGCGCCGAGGCGGAGCTGCGGGCCATCATCGAAGAGACTCCCGAAGAGATCCGCCGGCATGCCGGGATTCTGGAGGCCCATGTTCTGCTGCTGAAAGACAAGATGCTCTTCGGCAAGAGCATCGACACCATTCAGACCCAGCGGATCAATGCGGAATGGGCCCTGAAGAAGGTGGTGGCCGAGCTGAAGACGGTCTTTCAGAACATGACCGATCCCTATTTCAAGGAGCGGGGTTCGGACATCGTCCATGTCTCGGACCGGATCATGCGCAATCTGGTGGGCGGGGAGCCGGTGGATATCAAATCCATCGACAAGCGGGTCATCCTGGTGGCCACCGATCTCTCCCCGGCGGAGACCAGCCAGATTCAACTGGAGCGGATCAAGGGGCTGGTCACCGACGGCGGGGGCGTCGCCTCCCACACCGGGATCATCGCCCGGACCCTGGAGATTCCGGCGGTGCTGGGGCTTCACAACGCCACCGCCCTGATCCGCAGCGACGATTTCATCGTGGTGGACGGCACCACCGGCACCCTGATCGTCAACCCGGATGAAAACACCCTCATCGAATACGAAGAGCGGAGTCTTCGGTACCAACGGTACAAGGCCTCCATTTCCCGGGCCAGCCGGCTGCCGGCCCAGACCACCGACGGCATCTCCATTCAGGTCATGGGCAATATCGAACTGCCGGAAGAGGTGGTGGCGGTCCGCGATTACGGGGGAAACGGCATCGGTCTCTACCGGACCGAGTTCCAGTACATGAACCGCACCGACTTCCCCACCGAAGACGAGCTTTTCGACCGATACAAAGAGGTGGTGGAGGTGATGGCCCCCTATCCGGTGACCATCCGCACCCTCGACATCAACGGCGACAAGGTCATCTCCTATGCCGGCCAGTTTCAGGAGGCCAATCCGGCCCTGGGGCTGCGCGCCATTCGGTACTGCCTGAAAAAGCCCCGGATCTTCATGACCCAGTTGCGGGCGATTCTGCGGGCGGCCCGGTACGGCAATGTTCGGATCATGTTTCCCATGATCTCCGGCAGCCATGAGATTCAAGAGGCCAAGCGGATTCTGCTGAGGGCGGCCGAATCCCTCGAGCGGGAAGGGGTGGATTTCAAAAGGGAGATCGAGGTGGGAATGATGGTGGAGGTCCCCTCGGCGGTGGTGATGGCGGATGTGCTGGCCGACGAGGTCGATTTTTTCAGCATCGGCACCAACGATTTGATCCAGTACGTCCTGGCCATCGACCGGGGCAACCGGCATGTTTCGCATCTGTATCAGCCCCTGCACCCGGCCGTTCTGCGGATGATTTGGCGGGTGGCGGAGGTGGGCCACCAAAAAGGCATCAAGGTCTTCATGTGCGGCCAGATGGCCGGGGACCCGTTCAACCTGCCCATTCTGCTGGGGATGGGGATCGATGAACTGAGCCTCAATCCGCAGTCGATTCCCATGGTCAAGAACACCGTCCGGTCTCTGAATTTGTGGGACGCCAAATGCTTTGTCAAAGAGGTC
>JAABSQ010000566.1 GCA_011390315.1 Desulfobacteraceae bacterium | reverse complement strand
GACAAAAGGAGCAGAAAAGCGCTTCCGATTCGAAAACCGACGGCCGGGCATCGACCGAGCCGAAAAAACGAAAGCGCTCCCGAAAGCGCCGCAAACCAAACAAAACCGGGTCTCCCTCTCAGCCGACCCCAACCCCGGACCCGGTCAAAGCCCATGAGTCCTGGGATATCTCAATGTTCGATGTGGACCCCGAAGAGGGAAAACGGCGGTTCCATGATTTCGATATACCCCCGGAGGTGATGCATGCCGTCGCGGACCTGAACTACCGGTATCCCACGCCGATTCAGACGGAAATCCTTCCGCCCACGCTGGCCGGCCGCGACGCATCCGGTCAGGCCCAAACCGGCACCGGAAAAACCGCCGCGTTCCTGATTTCCATCCTGACCCATATGATTCGAAACCAGATTCAGGGCGAGCGGCCCGCGGGAACGCCCCGGGTCCTGATTCTCGCCCCCACTCGGGAGCTGGTGGTTCAGATCTCGGATGAAGCCAAGCTGCTATCCAAATACTATCCCTGCCACATCGCCAATGTGTTCGGGGGGATGGATTATCAGAAGCAGCGTCGGCAGCTCACCGACCGGGTGGTGGATATCGTGGTGGCCACTCCCGGCCGGCTGATCGATTTTTCCGAACATGGGGATGTGAATCTCGGCAAAATCGAAATTCTGGTGATCGACGAGGCGGACCGTCTGGTGGACATGGGATTCATGCCCCAGATTCGCCGCATAGTCCGGCAGACGCCGCACAAGGACCGGCGCCAGACATTGATGTTCAGCGCCACCATGATCGGTGATGTGGAGCGGGCCGCCTCCCAGTGGATGACCGACCCGGTGGAGGTGGAGATCGAACCGGAACAGATCGAGGTGGATACGGTCGAACAGGTCGTCTACCTGGTCACCGCCGGCGAAAAAAAAGCCCTGCTGTACAACATCATTCAGCGGCAGAATCTGGAGCGGGTGATCATCTTCTGCAACCGCCGGGATGAAACCCAGCGAATCGGGGATCTTCTCAACAAGTACGGGATCAACTGCTCGGTTATTTCCGGGGATGTGCCTCAGAAGAAGCGATTGAGAATCTTTGAAAATATTCGATCGGGCAACATCCGGGTGATGGTGGCCACCGACGTGGCGGGCCGGGGGCTTCATATCGAAGGGGTCAGCCATGTAATCAACTATACCCTGCCCCAGGACCCTGAAAACTATGTCCACCGAATCGGCCGCACCGGCCGGGCCGGCGCTACCGGGGTGTCCATCAGCTTTGCCGACGAGACCGATTCCTTCTACATACCGGCCATCGAGGAGTTCCTCGGACACAAGATTTCCTGTATCCATCCGGAGGAGGATTGGCTGAAACTGCCGCCGCCTCCCAAGGGGGCTTCTTCCGATGACCGCCCCACGAAACCGCGGAAGCGGAAACCAAGAAAACGGCCGCGCCCCGGACCCGGAAACAAAAAAGAAGCCGGCTCCAACCGATAGGGCAGCTCTCTGGCCGGTTGCCGCCAAATGGAAAAGGGCCGGATTTCCGGCCCTTCAGGGAATACAAGAATTTAATTTCGGGATGTGGTCTCAGGACAAAGGAATAATCAGGGGGATCACATGCAATTCTCTGGAGACCTCCCGAGTCGAACCCAGCCGCCAACCGGCGCACCGGGCCTGACTGTCGATCTCTTTTTGAATCATTTTGACCACGCCGTCGACATTGATGACGGGATGGCGGGCAAACACCCGGGGAAGCCCGTAGGTCAGATTGCAGGCCAGGCATTTTCCCGGCCGCTGGGTGAGTTGAAATTCAAAACGAAGTTCATCCTCGGCGGCGCTGTGATAGGCCAGCTGAATATCATAGGCCCCTTCGCCGGCGTCTCCGAACAGCGCATCAAAGAACTGATCGGAGCGTTCTTCGGGAAACAGACGTTCCATTGTTTCCGGAGTGAATATTTCGTTCATGGCTGCGGTCATGGTCACTTCTCCTCTGAATCTCTCTGCTGATAAAACCGTCAGTTAAAAACGTTCGGGGAATTTTTCGTCTCCTTTACACCATAAAGGCTGATGCGTCAAACGCCAAAAATCATCCTTTTTCTTCCCGCTCTTTTTTCTTTTTGCGGACCTGCTCCTGACGTTCCTGTTCTTCTTCATGCTCGCGTTGCTCACTGACGGCTCTTTCATGGGCCATTTCACCGCTGGCGTCGGCCCGGCGCTCGTCCAATTCTCGAAGGCGTTTTCCCCGCCCGTAAAGGATCAACAGGTCACCGGTGTACATTTCGGTATCGGCCCGGGGCGCGCCGACATAACTGCCGTCCTCCCGGTAAATTC
>JAABSQ010000564.1:2360-17570 GCA_011390315.1 Desulfobacteraceae bacterium | reverse complement strand
TAAGGAAGATAAGGCTTGACGTCGAGAACCGGGGTGCCGTCGAGAAGATCGATCCCCTTCAGGTGCAAATGGAGTTTTCCGACGCCGGCACGGATTTCCGTCAGTTCCACCGCCGACATGCCGATGGGATTGGGCCGAAAACCGGACCGGGTGGCGAAGACACCGATTCGACGGTCTCCGCCGAGCCGGGGGGGCCTTACGGTGGGTTTCCATTCCGTTCGATGGTTTTGGTGAAATACGAAAAGAATCCAGACATGTGAAAATTCGGTCAGCCCCCGAAAGGCCGCCTCCTGATGAAACGGGGGCAAAATTTCCACCACCCCCTCGGCATCCGGTACGATCCCCGGCTGCCGGGGAATGCCGAATTTCTCTTTAAACGGCGACCGGATGACGCCGATCGGAAGAAAAGTGTGATCGTCGACTCTTCCCAAAACATCATCCTCAATCCGGACGGCAGCTGCTTTCATCAGATATCCTCCTTTTCATGTATCGACCAGCTTACAAACGAATGCAGCCAAAAACAAGCCCTGTTTTGATTCAACTCTCTTATAAGGCGATTATCAGAAATGTTCTTTTGTTGAATCAAATTCTCGGTTTGGAGTTCTGTCCAAAATCCGGAGAAAAAAGCGCCGTCGGGCGGGATCGGTTCGGTGATCGAGGTCCCCGGGGGGGGTTGCGGCATTGCTGCGCTTATGGCATAAAAAAAAAGACATCCCCGTTGAATCGACCTGATCTGTTCTCATCTGCCCGCTCTCACCGCCGTTTATCTGAAACCATTCTCAATATAAGGAGGCGCCCATGAGTTCTGTCAATCGAAGAACATTCATCAAAACCGGCATCGCGGCCGGTGCGGCCGCTGTTTACGGGGGCGGAATCTTCTCCCGGGCGATGTCGGCCCCGCCGCCGCCGGATTTGGCGGAAGCAAGGGGAAAGGACCTTTACGACACCGCCCGCCAAGCGATCGATCGGCTCGGGGGCATCACCCGCTTTGTGACGCGAGGCGATCAGGTGGGGCTTCTGATCAATTCCCCGTTTCGAAACCCCGGCACGCATACCCACCCGGATGTGGCCCTGGCCGTGGCCGCCCTCTGCCGGGAAGCGGGAGCCAAGAAGATGATCACCCTCAAAAATCCGCCCGGCGGGTATTGGGAGCAGGCCGAACATGCCGGCTCGGAAGCGGAGACGCTTACACTTCTGATCCCCGCCGCAGGGGCCTATTCGGACCATCAGCTGAAAGGCGCCAAAGCCCTCAAGGAAGCCGACATCATTCGAGAACTCTTTGCAGTGGATGTCTTCATCAACGTCTCCATCGTCAAACACCATGTCGGCACCGGCTTTTCATGCATTCTCAAGAACATGATGGGCGCCCTGACCCACCGCACCTGCCGGTATTTCCACATGGGCACCGGTAAACCGGGCTGGTACGGCGACCTGGACCACATGAACCGATGCATCGCCGAAATCAACAGCGTGCGCCCGCCGGATCTTTCGGTGGTGGATGCCTCCTCTTTCATCCTCACCAACGGCCCCTTCGGCCCGGGCAAGCTGGCCACCGAAAACGCGGTGGTGGCCGGGGCCGACCCGGTGCTCACGGACGCCTACTGCTGCCGGTTTCTGAATCTCGATCCCAAGTCGGTGGGCATGATTCAAGCGGCGGCGGAATCGGGCCTGGGAAAAGCGGACCCGACCGGGGCTCGAATCCTGAATACCGGGAGCTGATCCATGAAGCTTATTCCCCTCACCCTGCTTGTTTTGGTTTTGTGGACGGTGCCGGCATCCGATTCAGGGGCTGCAGACCTGTCCGACTTTCTTCCTGAAAACACCGCATGGAAACCGGTGGGGCCCGCCACCCGGGCCGATAACGAAGCGGACCTGTTTGCCGCCATCAACGGCGGCGCGGAACGCTACCTCCGCTACGGATTCAAGCGTGCGCTGTATCAGCGATTTCAAGACAGCGCGGAACGCCGGATTTCAATGGAAATCGTAGAGATGGGCGATCAGAGCGGGGCAAAATCCCTGTTCGATGAATTGGCGGGGAAGGACGGCGCCCGGGTGGAGATCGGTGACGAGGCGGTTCTGCACGGCTATTATCTGCTCTTTCGCAAGGGGCCTTTTTACGTTTCCATCACCGGAACCGGACTCGAAAAAGATGGGCCGAAGATTCTCATTGAAGCAGCCGGTTCGGCGGCCCGCCGCATGGAAACGACGGATCGGTGACCGGGCTATAAAAAAAGAGCAGCCGAACCCCGGGATCGGGATTCGGCTGCCCACGCAGACCTCTCCGCCCCTTGCGGGACGGAGTAAGGGAGGAGGTAGAACGGTCTACGATTTAACCGGCTTAGATGTCATAATAGAGATAAAACTCATGAGGATGCGGCCGCAGCTTCACGGGGTTGACCTCACTGGCGATCTTGTAGTCGATCCATTTCTCGATGACATCTTCGGTGAAGACGTCGCCCTTGGTCAGGAAGGCATGATCATCCTCGAGCGCGATCAGGGCCTCTTCCAAAGAACCCGGCGCGGAAGGGATCTCGGCCAGTTCTTCGGGCGGCAGGCTGTAGATGTCCTTGTCCAGGGGGTCGCCCGGGTCGATCTTGTTTTCGATGCCGTCCAGAACCGCCATCATCACCGCGGAAAAGGCCAGATAGCCGTTGCAGGACGGGTCGGGGGTTCTGAACTCGATCCGTTTTGATTTGGGAGAGGCCGAGTACATGGGGATCCGGACCGCGGCGCTTCGGTTGCGGCTGGAATAGGCCAGGTTGACCGGGGCCTCAAAGCCCGGCACCAGCCGCTTGTAAGAGTTGGTGGTCGGGTTCGTGATGGCGCACAGCGCCCTGGCGTGTTTCAGGATACCGCCGATGGCATAAAGCCCCTCCTGGGACAGCCCGGCGTATTTGTCGCCGGCGAAGGTGGGATTTCCGTCTTTCCAGATGCTGATGTGGGTGTGCATGCCGGTGCCGTTGTCTTCGAAAAGCGGCTTGGGCATGAAGGTGACGGTATGCCCGTGGCGGTAGGCCACGTTCTTGAGGACATACTTGAACCAGACCATCTGGTCCCCCATTTCCAGGAGCGGCTTGAACCGCATGTCGATCTCGGCCTGTCCGGCGGTGGCCACTTCGTGGTGCTGGGCCTCGATGGGAATCCCCAGGCTTTCCAGGATCAGCATCATTTCGGTTCGAATGTTCTGGAACTTGTCCATGGGCGGCACCGGGAAGTAGCCCTCTTTGTGCCGGGGTTTGTATCCCTGGTTGTTGCACTCGTCCCGCCCGCTGTTCCAGATGCCTTCCACCGAATCGACCTCATAAAAACAGCCGTTCCGGCGGGATTCGAATCGAACATCGTCGAAAATGAAGAATTCCGCCTCCGGGCCGATGAAGGCGGTGTCGCCGATGCCGGTGCTTTTCAGATAGGCTTCCGCCTTTTTGGCCACGTTCCGGGGGTCCCGGGTATAGGGTTCCAGGGTCAGCGGATCGACAATGTTGCCGATGACCACCAGGGTGGGTTCGTCGAAAAAGGGATCCATTTTCGCGGTGGCCGGATCGGGCACCACCAGCATGTCGCTGGCGTTGATGGGCTGCCAGCCGCGGATACTGGACCCGTCGAATCCGAGCCCTTCCTCGAACAGAGATTCGCTCAGCTCCCCCACCGGCACTGAAAAATGCTGCCATACCCCGGGAAAATCCATGAACCGAATATCCACGACCTTCGCTTTGTTCTCTTTTGCAAAATCCAAGGCTTCTTTGGGTGTCATCGTCTCAATCCTCCTTGTTGTAATAAATTTGGGTTTCGGGTTAGGTTTTAAGCATCACGCAGAAGACGTTCCGGTCCGATCTCGATAGAACAGTGATCTCCTGTAACTTAAAACGGTGTATCTGTTTACATTTTTAAGATAGCGCTTCTTCGGGGCCGCCGCCCTCGATCGGCTCACCCCAGGCGGCCGACAACATCTGTTCCAGGGCGGTCTGGACGGCGGCGACCTGGTCGGGGGATTCCACCTTCTGACCTTCAAAATCCCGCACATAAAAGACATCCACCACCTGATCGACCTTGGTCGCGATCTTGGCCACCCAGACATCCAGACGGCGCTTATACAGGGTATCGGTGATGCCGAAAAGCAGCCCCGGAAAATCATAGGTGAACACCTCGATAAGGGTAAAAAACCGGGAGGTGTCATTGTCGATCACCACCCGATGGGGCTGCCCCCCGACCCTCGGCTTTTTGGGGCCGTAATCGCTTCGCCGTTCCCGAAGGGCCTCGCCCAAATCGAGCTCGCCCTTCAGGGAGGCCTTCAGGTCCGAGGCCGCCTGTTCCCATTTCCGGTCTTCATAATAGAGATCCCGGGGCGGGGTCACCGAAAACACATCCAGGGCCGCATTGTTGCGCCAGGTGTAGATCTGGGCGTCAAGCACATCGATGCCGTTCAGGGTAAAGGCCCCGGCGATCTTTGAAAAGAGCCCCGGCAGGTCTGCACCGCAGACGGTCACCGTTCGGGTATCGGCCTCGGGGCTTCGGCTCACCTCCCACACGAAGGGTTCATGATTCAGCTGTTGAAACAGTTCGATATGTTTTTCGATGTCCGCCGCCGAGGTGTACAGCAGGTACCGGGGAGACATGAGGTTGAGCAGCTTCTCCCGCACTTCCCGGTCCCGGGGACCGGCCGAGGCGATCAGCCCCTCCCGTTTCTTTTCCACAATCTCCACCGCCTCGTGAGAGGCCAGTTCCCCGTGTTTCAGAATGCCCTTGACATTCAGATAGAGCCCCTCGAGAAGGGTCGCCACCCAGTTGTTCCACGCCTTGGGGCCGGTGGAGACGGAATCTGCCACCGTCAGCAGGTAGAGCATCTTGAGACGGCTTTCATTCTGAATCCGCCGGGCGCAGAGGATGGCGGTTTCTTCATCCTGAATGTCCCGCCGGGTGGCCATATTGACCAGCAGGAGATGCTCCCGAACCAGAAAACAGACCGTGTCGATTCGATCATCGGGATACCCCTTTTCGGCCAGAATCTCCTGAACCAGGGCCACCCCCTTTTCCGAGTGGTTGCCGCCGGGGGCGCCCTTTCCGATATCGTGAAGCAGTCCGGCCCAGAGCAGATGAACCCGGTCCTGTTCGGACAATTCCGTGTACAGCCTGCCGCACAAATCCTTGGGGGTGGGGTCCTCCTCGGTGCCGAATTTTTTGATGTTCTGGACCGTTCTCAGAGAATGCTTGTCCACCGGGAAAAGATGGTATTCATCATACTGAATCCGATCGGCGATTTCACTCAGCCGGGGAATCCATTTCATCAGAATGCCGGTTTCCGACATCGCCTCCAGGGCATTGAATCGGGAGGCCGGTGTGAGAAGAATGGCTTCAAAGGAGATCCGCACCGATATCGAGGTTCGAAAATCATAATCCACCAGGGGAAGAAACTCCCAGACCAGCCGGTTGGCCTCGGCGCTCAGCGGAATCTTCAACCGGGCGCTTTCTTCGAAAATTCGAATCAACAGCTCGGGGGTGTCGGGTATTTTCCGGGATGCGGTAAACTGAAGCATTCCATTGCGGATTTCCAGGCCCGGCGTCAGGGTCTTGTCGAGTTTTCGTTTTCGGCCCCGCTGTTTGCGCTCATTTTCAAGCTCATACACCCGCATCCACTGCTGCCGTTTCAAAAAGTTCATGTGCCGGTGCAATTCTCCCAGAAACCGTTCCACCGGCTGCTGATCATATTCCTTTCGAAATTTCATTTCCCGGGCCAGCTTTTCCTGGTGCCGGAAATAGAGCTGATCACATTTTCGTTCGGCCGCATGGTGCAGCCGGTTTCGCACATTCCAGATAAAGGAGAGCGCCTCTTTCAGTGTGCGGTATTCATAATGCGACAGAATGCCGGAGTATTCGAGGTCCCGGGGCTCCTGAAGCCCCGCCTTGATTCGAGCGATCCAGAGCATGGTGTGGTAATCCCGCAGCCCGCCCTGCCCCTCCTTGAGGTTCGGCTCCAGAAGATAGGTGGAATCCCCGAAATGGGCGTGGCGATCCAGATTCCGCGCAATCAGCCGATCGATCACCTGACCGGGCTTTTCCACGAAAAACCGCTCCCGCAGCAGATGCATGAGGCGGGAATAGAGATTGGACATGCCGCACAGAAACCGGGCATCCAGCAATGAGGTCAGACGTTCGATATCCTCAGCGGCCGATTCGATGCACCCGTCGAGGGGTTGAGTGGTATGGCCCACCTCCAATCCCAGATCCCACAGAGGATAGACGATCTCCTGAATCAATTCCCCGGCCCCGGCGGGAATGGTTCTTTCAAAGAGCAGCAGCAGATCGATATCCGAATGGATGCATTGTTCCTGCCGCCCGTATCCGCCCAAGGCGATGATCGCAAAGGGGCTCTTGTTGATATTGAGTTGAAGCCCGGCGGCGCTGTTTTCGTAAGTTTCATGAAAATAGGCATCCAATATGCGGGTGTGCCGCTTTAGAAAATTCACGGCCGTGCCCTGAAAAAAGGCGGAAATCAATTGCATTCGCTCCCGTTTCAGGTTCATCAGCGGAGAATCGGCTGTATGGTTACTCTTTTTTATCAATGTGCAATCCCCTCAACCACCCGTCACCTTTCTTGGTGGCATTGCATCGAGTCTGGTGGATACTAAAAGCAAATTCAATGCCACCTGTTCTAAATCTAATTTTATGCTTTGTTTTCTTTTAGTTACTCCTGATTCCCGTTCAAGAAAAAAGAAAAAGGAAGTACATTTTTGTCGTAAATTCATCAAAAAAAGAACAAATTTGTAATCGGGCCGGAAATTACCGTGAAAAATTACGTCTTCCCTATCATGGTCCGCCTTTCTGTTCAATTCCCGATCCTTTATTTCAAAAAAAAGAGCAACTCGCAGCCGGGGTGTGGAAGCGATTCCGATAAGCCATTGATATTCCGGTTTTATAACAATCCTGTTTGGAACCGGGGGTTGACATCCCGATCGGGCTGGGATACAGATGGTGTTTATATAAAACGCTGTTTCACTATACAAAACAAACGTCCCCTTCCAAGGAGGAATTCAGTGTCTCAGGTACTGCTCGTATTCGCGGCCGGCCTTTTGGGCGTCTTCTTGAGCATGGCGGTCCTTTACGGTTCCATGCGTTTTACCGCGCTGGTCATCGACGCCCTGGCCGAAAAGACCGAGAAAACGGAAACGCCGAAAAAGGACTGAGATCCCCATGACCGACATCCCCCTGACTGAGATCCCCCTGACTGAGATCCCCCTGACTGAGATCCCGATGATCGAAAAACTGCTGTCGCTTACCGCCACCACCGGTTTTTTATACCTCACCCCCGGCATGTTGATTATGTGGGCCATCGGCATCACCCTCATTTATCTGGCGATCGCTAAAGAATACGAGCCGCTGCTGCTGCTGCCCATCGGATTCGGCATTCTGCTGGCCAACCTGCCGCTGACGGACCTGATGAAACCCGATGAGGGGCTGTTGTGGAAGTTTTACCATTTCGGCATTCAGTGGGAGATTATTCCGCCGCTTATTTTTCTGGGGCTGGGGGCCCTGACCGATTTCGGGCCGCTGCTGGCCCGCCCCTCGCTGATTTTCCTCGGAGCCGGCGCCCAGGCCGGCGTCTACTTCACCTTCTTTTTCGCCCATCTCATGGGATTCAGTATTCAGGAATCCGCCGGCATCGGAATCATCGGCGGGGCGGACGGCCCCACCACCATATTTCTCACCACCAAACTGGCGCCCCACCTGCTGGGAAGCTGCGCGGTGGCCGCCTACTCCTACATGGCCCTGGTGCCGATTATTCAGCCGCCCATCATGAAGATGCTGACCACCCCGGAGGAGCGGGTCATTCGAATGAAGAAATCCCGCAAAGTCAAACCGCTGGAGAAACTCCTGTTTCCCATTGTCTCCACCCTGGTCATCATTCTTCTGGTGCCCGCTTCAGCCCCGCTCATCTCCATGTTCATGATCGGCAACCTGTTCCGCGAAGCCAAGGTGGTGGAGCGGCTGACCCACGCGGCACAGAACGAACTGCTCAACATCGTCACCATATTTCTGGGGCTGCCGGTGGGCGCCACCATGAATGCGGAGAATTTTCTCCAGCCCCGGGTGATCTTCATTTTCTGCCTGGGCCTGTTCGCGTTCATGATCAGCACCGCCACCGGTCTGCTTCTGGCCAAGGCCATGAACCTGTTTCTGAAAGACAAGATCAACCCGCTGCTGGGCGCCGCCGGGGTATCGGCGGTTCCCATGGCCGCCCGGGTGGTTCATAAGATGGGGGCCGAGGCCGACAAGAAAAACTATCTGCTCATGTATGCCATGGGCCCCAACGTCGCCGGCGTCATCGGCACCGTGATCGCCGCCGGGATTTTTCTGACGCTGCTCGGATAGACCGGCCTTTGACGTTCCAAAACCGCATCGGATCGGATGCCAATCATTGAGATACAGATAAACAAGGGAGGAAAACCATGTCTGAAGAGATTCTGGCCCCGCTGGCGGGCAAAATCGTCAAATCGCTTCTGAAAGTCGGAGACAAGGTCGAGGAAGATGCCGAGGCCTTCATTCTCGAGGCCATGAAAATGGAAACCCCGGTCTATGTTCCCTGCGACGGCACGGTGCAATCGGTCAATGTCAAGGTGGGCGATGAGGTGGCCGAAGACGACATCCTCGCCGTCATTGAATAACCGAATTCGAATTCCTTGATTGAATGATCGATCGGCTCGATCGCCTTTCGAATCGAATTTCAGAAAAACAGGAGCTTCCTATGCATCCTTATTTTAAAGAAATGGCCGAATTCGGCAACCCCCTCAAAAAGGGGGAAATCAAGCGAACCGAAAAAAATCTGGAAGCGCTCAAGGCCGAAGAGGCCGATATCGCCGAAGCGGTTCAGGCGGTTGAGAACGCCGGGTTTCCCGCCGAGAAGATCAATGCACGGGGGCAGCTCACCGTGTGGCAGCGGCTGGAATATCTGGTGGACCCCGGCACCTGGTGTCCGCTTCATACCCTGTACAATCCGGCGGAAAACGAGGAGGGGACCACCAATGTCGTCGACGGGATCGGCAAAATCTCGGGCCGGTGGGCGGTGATCATCGGGTTCGACAACAAGGTGATGGCCGGGGCCTGGCTGCCGGGCCAGTCGGAAAACATCCTTCGGGTCACCGATCTGGCCAAGCGCCTCAACATCCCTTTGGTCTGGCTGGTCAACTGCAGCGGCGCCAAACTCCCCGAACAGGAAAAATTCTATGCCAATCGCCGGGGCGCCGGCACCCCTTTTTATCGGCACGCAGAGCTGGAACAGCTGGGCATTCCGGTGCTGGCCGGGATTTACGGCACCAATCCGGCCGGCGGCGGATACCAGGGGGTCAGCCCCACCATTCTGTTTGCGCACCAGAACTGCAATATCGCGGTGGGCGGGGCCGGCATCGTCAGCGGCATGGCTCCCAAGGGCCACTTCGATCTGGAAACCGCCGAAACGATCATCGAAAAGGCCAGACAGTTCAAGGCCAAACCCCCCGGATCGGTCAAGATTCACCAGGATGAAACCGGGTTTTTCCGGTATGTATTTGAAACCGAAGAAGGGGTATTGGACGGGCTCAAGGACTTCATGAAAAAAATTCCGGCCTATGACCCCGAGTTCTTTCGGGTGGCCGAGCCCAAGGCCCCGGCCTATCCGGCCGAGGATGTCTATCGGCTGCTCCCCCTGGAGCCCAAAATGGTCTATGAATTCGATGCGGTCTTGTCGCGCCTGGTGGACGGCAGTGAACATATGGAGTTCCGGCCCGACTACGGACCGGAAATCTATACCGGCCTGGCCAAGGTGGACGGATTTCTGGTGGCCTGCATCGGCAACCGCCAGGGGTATCTGGGGAAGGATTACCCGGAATACGCCGATTATCCGGGATTCGGGGGCAAGCTCTACCGACAGGGGATGATCAAAATGAACGAATTCGTCACCCTCTGCGGCCGGGACCGGATTCCGATCATCTGGTTTCAGGACACCACCGGCATCGATGTGGGAGATGCGGCGGAAAAGGCGGAGCTGCTGGGCCTGGGCCAGTCCCTGATCTATTCCAATCAGAGCACCGACCTGCCGATGATGCTGGTGGTGCTTCGCAAGGGGACGGCGGCGGCCCACTATGTCATGGGCGGCCCCACCGCCAACCGCAACAACGCCTTCACCCTGGGAACGGCGGCCACCGAAATCTATGTGATGCACGGGGAGACCGCGGCCGTGGCGACCTATTCCCGCAGGCTGGTCAAGCAAAAGGATGCCGGCAAGCCCCTGGAGCCGATCATCGACAACATGAACCAGCTGGCCCGGGAATACCATGAAAAATCCCGCCCCCTGTTCTGCGCCAGGCACGGGTTGGTGGATGAACTGGCGCCCATTCGGGATCTTCGCAGGTACATGGAGGCATTTGCCGGATCGGCCTATCAGAACCCGAAATCGATCTGCCCCCACCACCACATGATCCTGCCCCGGATCATCAAGGGATAAAGCCAAGCCGAAAAACCGGACCGGATCGAGGCTGCCGCATAAGCCGCTGCACCGGTCCGGTCCATTCCCGTATTTCTCAGGGGCCGCGTCGGCCGACGATGGCGAGCCATCCTTCCCGTTCCCGAACTTCCCGAATGTCGAAATCGAGGGCTTTCATTCCGGCGATGACCCCATCCCCGTTCTCCTGAATGATGCCGGAGCCGACAAAGCATCCGCCCGGCGAAAGCACCCGGTGAATGTCCGGAAGCAGGGCCAGAATGACCTCGGACAGGATATTGGCCACCACCAGGTCGAACCGCTCCCGAACCCCGGAGAGGCTGCCGGCGGCAAGATCGAAATCGGCGATTCGGTTGAGCCGCAGATTTCTTTCAGCCACCGTCACCGCCACCGGGTCGGTATCCACCCCCATAATCCGTCCCGCGCCCAGTTTTTTGGCGGCGATCATCAGAATGCCGGATCCGGCGCCCACATCCAGCAGCGACATTCCGGGAGAAAGGTGTGTTTCCAGCATTTGAATACAGAGCGCGGTGGTCGGATGCGTACCGGCGCCGAAGGCCATCCCCGGGTCGATCTCAAGCACCAGGTCTTCGGGCCCGGGCGCATACTCGCGCCAGGTCGGCTTCACCACCACCCGCCGGCCCACCTTCAGAGGCCAGAAATAGTCCTTCCAGGCCTCGGCCCAGTCTTCCTCATCCACCATTTCATAGACCGGCCGGGCCTCGATTCCATGATCCGCTTTCAGGCGGGCCAGCTCGGATTCCAGTATTTCGATCTTCTGATCGGCGTCCGGGGTTCGGGAAATATACCCGATCACCGCATGCCGGTCCGGGCGCAGAAGGGTTTCATCCCACCACTCCCCATATGGATTCGGATTGGGCGGTTCCGGGTCCGGGCTTTCCACCACCACCCCCTGCAGCGCCATTCCGTAAAAGATGTCGGAAATCAATTCCTCGGCAAGCTGCGGGTCGGAATGCTCAAATATCACTCGGGCCTGAATCCACTGCACGGGGCGCCTTTCTGTTCGGGTTCGGGAGGGACCATTTTTCCCGGGGCGGGTTGAAATAGCCGTATTGAAGATCCGGAAACCGGTTGTGTATATGTTGGAGCGCTTGCTTCATACCCATGGGGACGCCGTGTTCCGCAACCGCATCCATGGTGCGCCAGTATTTAAGCGGGTCGAAGTTGAGGTTTCGCCACTGAATCATTTGAATCGGGTATTGCTTTCTGAAATCCACAAAGGCCGCGATCTCCTCGGGGGTATCGGTGAAACCGGGGCAATTGAGATAGTTGACGGAGACGAATGCGCCTCTGGCCAGGGCCGTTTCGATGGATTGCAGGACATCCGAAAACCGGTAGCCCCGAGGCCGAAAATAGGCCTCATAGCACCCTTCCCGAACGCTGTTCAGGCTGATGCGAACGCTGTCCAGGCCGGCCTCCAGCAGATTCGCCAGGACATCCGGCAGGCTGCCGTTGGTGTTCATGTTGATGGTGCCGTGGGGGGTCTCTTTTCGAATCCGTCGAATGGCCGGCTCGATCACCCCGGCGGCCAGAAGCGGGTCCCCTTCGCACCCCTGACCGAAACTGACCACGCTCTGTTTCACCCGTTGAATGTGAACCAAAGCCACCTCGGCGATCTCTTCAGGAGAAGGGGTGAAATCGATGCGGTTTTGACTGCACGGTATCCCCGCATCTTCCTGAAACGATAAACAACCCATACACCGGGCGTTGCAGGCCCCGGATGCGGGCAGTGGAGCCTCGTACCGACCCAGAAAAAAATTCTTTCCGGCCGGGCATCCGTATTCCAGTGCGCACCGCTCCAGATGCTTCCGCAATCTGTTTTTCGGAAGCCGCTTCCGCATCCGGCCGACCCCGGCCTCCACTTTTTCCCGGGCCATTCGGCGCAGGTCCTGGCGCGGTTCGGTATCCACCCGAATCAGCGGCGACCGAAAGCTCCCTTGGCGCCATCCCACGGCCCCGTAAGAAAAGAGCGGGAGGGAATTCACCCCCGCGGTTTCTTCGTATCCGGTGATATAGGCCTGAACATATCCGGGAGAATTGAATGCGGCGACCGGAAAGACCGGTTCGCCGGGTTCATAGGGGTTTTCCGTAAGGGTTTCGATATCCCCCGATTCGATGTGATAGACGATCGGCCGTCGGTCGGGCAGAAACATCAGCTCTCCGCCGTACGGCATGGGGCTGGTGTCGCGGACCGGAACGGGGGTTCGGACACCGTCGGCCATCCCCACCGCCGCATACCCGTCGATCTCGAAGATTTCCCCTTTCCGATTGGCCGCCAGAGCGGTCAGCCATTCGCCGGCTCTTTTTATAGCCATATTCTCCTTACTTATCCTTTCCGGAAGTCAAGACCGGAATCAGCAGTTTTCAGGGCAAAGAAGCGCTTCCCCGCCCTCCATCTCACAGGCGCCTTCGGTGCAAAAAGGAAAAGCGGTAGAAACATATAATTATTGACAAAAAACATGCTCTCATTTATATTTTCCATTTGCTATCGTTCAGGATACGGAGGCCATGCCTTCGGCCCGGGAACCATACGTGAAAAGCCGCATCCTCGGGTGAACGTCGCGCTCCGGCGGCGCTCACCAGGCTGGAGATTCTCGACTATAACGTAATACAGGAGACGATAATGAGCGAAAAAAAAAAGGGCCGTTTCAACATCAAATTTTTGGGTATCGGCGCCGCAGTGATTTTGATCCTGGCCGGAGCGGTCTGGGTGGCCTTGCCCCTGCTCGATACCGGCGGAAAAGGACCCGCCCCGTTCGAGATTGAAAATGTCGATTCCTCCGACACCGTTCAAACCGATACCGATCAGACCGGCACCTCCCGATCTCCCCTACCGAAAAAACCGAACATCCAAAACCCGGCGCCGGCTGCCCCTCTGTTTCCGAAAAAAGATGCATCCTCGGCCAAACCCGAACCGCTGCCGGTGCGACCGGCCGATCAGCCCCGGGGCATCGCCTTTATGGATGCCGCCATCGACCCGCTTCAAACCGAACTGGATCGGTTCTGGGGATGGCGACCCAACGACATTATCGAGTTCACCGACAATGTCAACAATTATCAGCTCGGGGTACTGGAAGCGACGCGCCGAACCTCCATCGTGCTGGCCGAACGGATCTCCCGGACCGGCAGCAGCGATCCGTATGTCCGCGAACTGGAACAGGCCATGAGCATGTTCGCCATCGACCCGAACACCTACATGTTCCCCGCCCCCGAAAGCAAATACCAGGAGGGGCTGGATAATTTCCGGAAATATAAGGAGATGCTCCGGAACAAAACGGCGCGCATCTACACCCGAATGGACAATCTGGTGCCCCTGCTTCTGACCTACGAGTCGATCCTGGGAAGCTGCACGGAAAATCTGCTGAAACAGGAGATCAGTTTTTTCCAGGTGGACGACGTCTTTTTCTATTCCCAGGGGGCGGCCGCCATGATCCTCTCCGTCATGGAAGGCGTAGGCGTCGACTTTCGGGAAACCATCGAAGCCGCCAACGGCGTCGAAGTCTACGATGAAATCGTGAGGTCCCTTCGGCAGATTGCCGAAATGAAGCCGCTGATCGTGCTCAAGGGCGGCCCCAGCAGCATCTTCGCGAATCATCGCGCCAACATGGCAGGCCCCTTGAGCCGGGCCCGGTTTCATCTGAACATCCTTCACGGCGCCTTGACCGGAAACCTGTAAATCCTGCGGAATTTCCGGCTCCGGGGATGGCAAATTTACCTTCAATACGGAACGGGAGGAGAACATGATCCAATTGCCGAAAGGTCGGCGCCTGGTCGTCGGGGCGATTGCCGTGCTGATCCTGATCCTCGGATTCGTCTGGCTGCTCGGAAACGGGGAAAAACCACAGAAAACCGTTTCGAAACCCCCCGGCGAAACCGAACCCGCGAACGGCTTCGCTCCGGTTCTCGAGCCCTCTTCCGGAGCCGAACCGAGTGCAGCCTCAAACCGGGTGAAGGGCATCACCTTCCTCGACGCCGTCATCGAACCGCTTCAAAGCGAACTCGACCGGTTCTGGGGGTGGCGGCCCAACGACCTGATTCAGTTCACCGATAACGTCAATAATTACCAACTCGGCGTCATCGAGGCGACGCGCCGGACCTCGATCGTGCTGGCCGAACGGATCAGTCGAACCGGCAGCAGCGACCCCTATGTCCGCGAACTGGAACAGGCCATGAGCATGTTCGCCATCGACCCGAACACCTGGATGTTTCCCAGAGCCGGGGGAAAATACCAGGAGGGCATGGACAACATCCGGAGTTACCGCCGCATGCTGCAGCGCAACGAAGCCCGGTTTTACAACCGGATGGACAACCTGGTGCCGTTGATCCTGACTTACGAGTCGATTCTGGGAAGTGTCACTGAAAATCTTCTGCGCAAAGATGTCAGCTTTTTCGAAGCGGATGATATCTTTTTCTATTCAAAAGGCGTGTCCGCGATGATCCTTTCGGTGATGGAAGGGGTCGGCGTCGACTTCCGGGAGACCCTCGAAGCCGCTCAAAGCCTCGAGGTATACGAGGAAATCATTCTTTCCCTTCGCCGGATCGATGCAATGAAACCGCTGGTTATCCTGGACGGCGGCCCGAACAGTCTTTTTGCCAATCATCGAGCCAATGTCGCCGGCCCCATGAGCCGGGTCCGGTTTCTCATGCACATTCTCTACGGCGCCCTGACCGGAGACCTGTAGCCTCACGGTCGCCGGCATCCTGCCGAAATCCTCGGTATG
>JAABSQ010000564.1:0-2351 GCA_011390315.1 Desulfobacteraceae bacterium | reverse complement strand
TCTCGATAGGGGGGTCGTGGCCGCTGGAATCAGCACCGTCATGCGCCAGGATGATTCCGAATCGCGAAACAATGAAAATAAACGCCAAACAGCAGGCATTCTTGAAAATGCTGCCCGGCATCGATCACCTTCTGGAGGCGGCTGAAAACGAACCCGCTCTGAAAGGGGTTCCCAGACCGGTCCTGATCCGGTGCGGCAGGGAAACGGTAGAAAGCCTGCGATCGTCCATTCTCCGGGAAGACCCCGACGTAGGCGCGGAAACCCTTTCGGAGGCCGCCGTCCTGAAGCGATTTGCGGAGCGGGCCGATCGGGAAACGACCCTCAACCTTCGGCCCGTGATCAACGGAACCGGGGTGGTGATTCACACCAATCTCGGCCGGTCCCCACTGGCCCCGGAGGCGGTGGAAAATATCGTCCGCATCTCGAATCGGTACTCCAACCTGGAGTTCGATCTGTCCCGGGGAAAGCGGGGCTCCCGGTACGACGCCGTCGAAGATATTTTATGCGAGATCACCGGGGCCGAAGCCGCAATGGCGGTCAACAACAATGCGGGAGCGGTGCTGCTCTGCCTCAACACCCTGGCCGAAGGACGGGAGGTGATCGTCTCCCGGGGAGAACTGGTGGAAATCGGGGGCTCCTTTCGCATCCCCGATGTCATGTCCCGAAGCGGCGCTGTTTTAAAAGAGGTGGGATCCACCAACCGCACCCATCTGCGGGATTACGAAACCGCCGTAAACGAAGCCACCGGACTTCTGCTCAAGGTGCATCAGAGCAATTACAGCATCGTCGGCTTCACCCGTTCGGTCTCGGTCTTCGAATTGACGGAGCTGGGACGACGCCGCGGCCTGCCGGTCATGGAAGATCTCGGCAGCGGCACCCTGATCGATTTTTCCCGCTACGGCATGATCAAAGAGCCCACCGTGATGGATTCGGTCTCGGCCGGCCCCGATCTGGTCACCTTCAGCGGAGACAAACTCCTGGGCGGCCCCCAGGCCGGATTGATCGTGGGGAAAAAAGAGGTGCTGGACGCGGTCAAGAAGAACCCCTTGACACGGGCGCTGAGAATCGACAAGATGACCCTGGCCGCCCTGGAAAGCACTTTGCGGCTGTATCGAGACCCGAAGCGAGCCGTTCGCGAAATCCCCACCCTTCGAATGCTTACGGCGCCGGAGGTCGAGATTGAGCGACGGGCCGAAAAATGCAAAGGTTTGCTGGAAGGAATCGGGGATGGGCGGCTGTCGATACAGATTCTGAACCGCGCCTCCCGGGTGGGGGGCGGCGCGCTGCCGTTGCAGGAACTGCCCAGCCGGTGTCTGGGGCTCAAAATCGAGGGAATCTCCGCCAATACCCTGGAACGGCGGATGCGCAACTCTGATCCGCCGGTGATCGGCCGTATCGAGGACGACCGGTTCCTGTTGGATTTCAGAACCATCCAGGACGATGAACTCACCCTCATTGCCGAGGCGGTGGGCCGTTTGCTGGAAAGAGGAAAGGGATGAGGCACAATCGGGAATCGGGGAATAACCGTACCACCCGTGAATTTCTAATCGCCCGCTCGGGGACCGGCAGTCGCGATGCCGGGCAAACCAAACGGCCGGCGGTCGGACTCAAGGAATTGTCGCGGCGGTTTCCCGGTCTGTCGACCGGAAAGGCATTTGTGGAAGCGGCCATGAACCGATTGGAGACCGCTGTCCAATTCGGGGTGCTGCTGATTCGCATCGACCGATTCAATGAGAAGGAGGATGAACTGGGTCCGGAAGGGGCGATCCGCCTTCTGCTGGATACGGCCCGGGCCGTGGATCGAATCTGTGAACCGGAAACCGCCGTATGGGGCCTGATCGAACGGGATCTTTTCGGGTGCTTCCTGCCGGAGATGCCGGATTTCCTCTGCCTGAAGGCCGCGGATGAGATTCGGGCCGAATCGGCGCACCAGCGGGAAAACACCCTCACCATCGGCATCACCGAATATCCGCTGTTTCAGTTCACCCGAATTCAGACCCTCAAAAACGCACGAAAAGCCCTGAACCATGCCGCCTTTTCAGGCCCCGGCGGGACCTCCGTTTTCGGACCCGAAAGTCTCAGCCTCAATGCCGACCGCCTGTATCGGCAGGGGGATGTCGAGGGGGCCGTTTCCGAATACAAAACCGCCCTTCTGCTGGCCCCCTCGAACCTGAACCTTCACAACAGCCTCGGGGTCTGCTTCGCGGCTCTGGGGGCGCTTCAATCCGCAATGGAAGCATTCCGGACCGCATCCCGCATCGACCCGACCGAGGTGATGCCGGTCTACAATACCGGTCTGGTCTTTCGCATGATGGGCCGCAAGGAGACGGCCCTGTCCCGGTTTCTCGAAG
>JAABSQ010000563.1 GCA_011390315.1 Desulfobacteraceae bacterium | reverse complement strand
GGGGACCGCTTCGAGGTCTCTTTTCAAATCGCCCGAACCTGTCAGGAGTTGAACCGGCTGACCGAGGCGGCGGCCTATTTTGACCAGGCGGCTCGCCTGAAGCCGACCTCGTCCATCGCCCACCGCCTTCTGGGGGAATGCCGGGCCGCCTCGGGCCGAACCGAGGAAGCGGTCATCGCCTATAAAAAAGCGGTCAAACTCAACCCCGGCGACGCCGAGGCCATTTCGATGCTCGGGGTGCTGTTCGACC
>JAABSQ010000562.1 GCA_011390315.1 Desulfobacteraceae bacterium | reverse complement strand
TTCGGCCGACGATGTACAGAAACCGGTCTTCGTCCCGACGGCCCAAATCCCCGGTACGAAACCACCCGTCCTGAAAGGCGGCGGCGGTCGCTTCGGGTTTGTTCCAGTAATGCAGAAAAACGGTCGGCCCCTTGACCAGGATTTCACCGATCCCGCCCGCCGGCGCCTCATTCCCCTTTTCGTCCATGATCCGGATGAAGGTATTGAACACCTCCTTGCCCACCGAGCCTTGTTTTCGCACCGCATCATCCAGACCCAGAGAAGCGATGCGCAGGGTTTCGGTCATCCCGTACCCCTGTGCAAACCGAATCGACTTTTCCTGCTGGTATTTCTGAATCAAGGGAACCGGCATGGGCGCGCCGCCGGCGATAAAAAAATGGACATGGGAAAAATCGGCCTCGGCCCATCGGGGCGACCGGGTCATCAGCTCGAACATGACCGGCACCCCGAACATGTAATTGACCCGCTCCCGAACAATCCGCTCGACGATGTCCGAGGGGTTGTCGAAGGATTCGATCAACAGCGATCCGCCGGCATAGACCACCGGAACCACCGAGGCGGCCAATGCCCCGATATGGAAAAGCGGTGCGACCACGAGAGAGACATAGGACTCATCAATGCCGTAGCCGATCAGTGAATGGATGGCTCCGAACAGAAAATTTTGATGACACAATACCGCCCCTTTGGGATCTCCGGTGGTCCCAGAGGTGTAGAGTATCATCAAGGCATCCCGCAAATCCACCTCCCCCTCGATGATCGGTTCGCTGAATGGGCAGGTCGACATCAGGGATGAAAAAAAGGGATCAGGGCCGGCCTCCGCAGCTGTTTCCCCGTGTTGAAAAAAGGCCCGTATCCCTTCTTGGGCGGTCTTGATGGACGCGACTTTATCAGAAAAGTCCGAGGTATAGATCAGGATTCGGGGATCGGCATCTTGGAGGATATAATTCAATTCAGATACCGCCAGATGGGTGTTCAAAGGAACCATCATAAGACCCAGCTTGGCGCAGGCGAAAAGAACCTCCAGGAATTCACCGGAATTGGCCATCAACACCGCCACCCGGTCCCCCCTGTTGATTCCAAGGTCCTGAAATGCATGGGCCGTCCGATTGACCTGGTTGTTGAAGCGGCGGTTGTCGACCACCTCGCCGGCCTGTTTCAGAAAGGTCTGTTCCGGATAAATCAGGGCCCTTTTGTATACCCATTCACCGATGTTCATTTTTGTTCCTTTACTTGATAGACGTAAGCGGCCTTCTCACGACGGGTTCCGCAATACCAGCGAGACAAAGGTTCCGCCGGAAGAGATACAATTGACCAGCCCGTATTGAATGTGGACATCCCTCACCGGTTGCCGGACAAACCCGAGATCCGCCAAGGGGGTGGTCAGACCCACGGTCGGGGGCAGCGATTTTTCGCGCATGCACAACGCCAACGCCGCCGTGCGGATGCCGCCGGAGGAAAAGCTCTCTCCCAAAGCGCCTTTCAGGGCCACCACACAGGGCTGGGTCCCGCGCATGCCGAACACCCGGGCAAGGGCGTCGGTCTCGAGGCGGTCCGGCTTTTCCCCGCCGTTGGCGCCGGCAAAGACGACATCCACATCCTCGGGGGGAATATCCGCCGCCTGAAGCGCCTTTTGAATGGTCAGGACCGATCCCTTCGGGTCCGTCGGCCAGTCGGTCGGCGAAGCCGGGCCGGAGCCCATGCCCCAGCCCGCGATTTCACAATAGGGGGTCGCCCCCCGGGCCTGGGCATGGGAAAGGGATTCCAGGCACACCACCCCGGCCCCTTCTCCGGCCACATAGCCGTTTCGGGACACGTCAAAGGGACGCGCCCCTTCGGGACCGCTGTCTGTGGGAGACAGAGAGCGAAAGCGGCTCAGCACCTCAAAAAAGAAAGGAGATAGGATATCGGCCCCGCCGGCCAGCAACACATCGGCATGTCCCCGGCCGATCTCGGCGGCCCCGTAAGCGATGGCGGTCTCGGCCGATGCTTCCCGGTGGTTCACCGTGGAATTGACGCCTCGAATACCGAGTTCGATGGCGGCGTGCCCGGCCGGGGCGTTCATCACCGTATTGGGCACCAGCAGCGGACTGGCGAATTTGGGGCCTTCCTCGAAAAGGGTCTTGGTGAACCCGGCCGCCACTTCGGTGGACCCGAAGGCCGTCCCGAGAATCATGCCGATCCGGTCCCGGTTTTCAGGATCGACCGCCACCCCGGCATCATCTAAAGCCATGCGGGCCGAGGCGACCGCCAGGTGAGAGAGACGGTCCATCCGCCGCATGTTTTTGAGGGAGATAAACGCTTTGGGCGAAAA
>JAABSQ010000561.1 GCA_011390315.1 Desulfobacteraceae bacterium | reverse complement strand
GGACTGGGGCCGAAGAGGGCGCGGCTTCCCTGGGCAATGCCGGTTTGCCGCAGGACATACCAGTCCCAGTCGCCGTAGGCGTATCGGACCACTCCGCTGTTGGCCGGCAGAACCAGGCTGGCGTGTCGACCGTGGTCGAGAAGGAACACAGCGGCCGGATCGGCGGGCGCGGGCGGGGGAATGATCGTGAATCCGCATCCGCTGAAAAAGAAGCTGACCCATAGAACCAGTGCCGGGCGGTAGATAGCTGCCATGGGCAAAGGATAAAACGCAGAAAAGGCGGGTGCAACCCCGGGCGGCATTCGCGCTCCCAGGCGGAAAAGCATCCGCCTCGAATCTTGACGAGAACAGACTAAAAGGCGACAGACAGTGCCACCCGACCGAAAGCGCCGGGGTCGATGTCGTATTCTTCCCCGTTGTTGCCGTCGGGGTCGTAAATGGTGAGGCTTCGGTCGAAAAAGCCGCCGCCGGCCACTCGCAGCCGAAGGGTTTCGGAGAGAGTGTACAAAAGCGCGATTTCGCCGCCGATGTCTTGGGTTTCCAGGTATCCCTCGGGGGAGACCGGGCTGTCGTCCGCCAGCCGAAAGGTGTCCGAATCAAAGGCCATGCCGGCCTGAACCGCCCATTGCGCTGAAAACCGGTAGGTGACCGCGGTCAGCGGAATCCCGACCATGGCGGAAAACCCCTTCACCCCGGGGTTTTTCCAGGCGATGCCGACGATCGGCAAGACGGTGGATTTGACCTCGTTCCAGTCATAGAGCGCCCCCAGGCGGAACCCGAGATTCCAGGCCGGCATTCGGTAGATAAATCCGCCCCAACCCCGGGCCCCGAAGCTGTCGTCCATTTCTTCCTCAAAGGCGGTGCTCACCTCCGCTGCAAAAAAATACCCCCACGTTTCAGACCACATGTCGTCGTGGGAAATGCCCACCGCCGCTTTATGGAGTTCCTCCCACGGGTCGGATGCGCCGTCACCGAAGGGCAGCCGGTCCACACCGCTCCATTCATACTGGCGATAGATGTAATCGGCCGTCAGCCACCCGAATTCCAGGTCCGCCTGCCCTCCGAATACCGCAAGCGAACCGGTGTTCCCGGCCACATCGAGATCGGCGTCGGCGGTGTAGAAGGTCTGAACTCGAAACCGGCTGTCCGCCCCTTCCGGCTGGGCGAAAACCGAAACGGGAAGGCTGATCGTCATCAGGCTCATGAAAATAGAGGCATATAAAAGGGTCTTCATTGAGATTGTTCCTTTTTAATAGGAGTAAAAAATGGATAAAATTCGAGAAAAAAGGATATTTAAAAGCGCATTTTCCCGAATGCCCTGAAAGCAGCGGGAACATAGGGACACACTTGCATTTTGTCAAGAGAAATTATAGAGAAAAATGCAGAAGGGCGACCGAGCTAAAACTCGAGGTTGACCACCACCCCAAGGAACTGATGCACCTGTACACCGTCATTTTGGAGAAGACCAAGAGATTATCGTGGTATTACTGTGCGGCGGCGATAAGAGCAGTCAAAAAAGAGATATTCAAAAAGCCAAAAACTATTGGAGAGACTATCAGAACAATGGCTAAAAACCGGCGGTATAGAACCTTGGATGAGGTTTCCGAAGAATACTACCGGAACCATCCCGATGAGATTGACGGATATTTGAAGACCTGTTTTGAGGAATATGCAAAAGACGGCCAGACCCAGGCGCTCCTCTCCTCTTTGCGGATGATTGCCCGCGTAAAAGGGATATCCGTCATCGCGGAAGAGACCGGTATGACGCGAAACGGCATTCAGAATGCCTCTCTGAAAGAGGTAATCCGAAACTAGAGAATATCAATGCCATCATGAATGCCATGGGATATCGTCTGACTCCGGAGAAAAAAGAAATAAATACATAATTTTCAGTCATTTATTGGTTTTTTCGAGGTTTTTCCGGAGTTTCAGGTCGCAGGATTTCGAATCCACTTTCCGGTTTACGGCCCCACCGCCGGACAAAGCGCCCATGCCTCGCCCAAGCTGCCGTCGGCGTATTGCCAATCGCCCTGAAGACCGGTATCGCCGGCGTGTTCCAGAACGCCCCGCCCGGCGGCGGTACCCCACTGCCAGTCGTATATCAGCCGGGTGTCTTCGACCATCGTTCCCTGGATGATTCCTTCACCGGCGCCGAAGGAGAATCGGCCATGAACCCGGTTTCCGCTGCGCTGGACATCGGCCCGGCCCGGGAGCCATTCCGATTGGCCGGACGCGAGGCGGCGTTTAAGCAGGCCGGTGTAGCGGCCGTTGAAGGGTGACGGATCTTCGGGATCGGGACAAGGGCCCGCCGGCTGCACCT
>JAABSQ010000560.1 GCA_011390315.1 Desulfobacteraceae bacterium | reverse complement strand
CCCGGTCATATCCTTCCACCAGGACGGCGGCATGGCGTTTGACGTCGGCTCGAAAGTCGGGAACGCTGAGGCAGCCCTCGTTTTCTGACAGGACGGACCCTTCCGCCTGGACAATGGTCGGATTGATCAGAACCTGCAGGGAACGGTTGTCATCGTCGGGATGATCATCAAAAACGATAATCGATTTTCCATGCCCCACCTGAATCGCGGCCAGGCCGACGCCCGGGGCCAGGTACATGGTTTCGGCCATGTGGTCGATCAGTTTCTGAATGTCCCCGTCGATATTTTCCACCGGCAACGTCGGCTTGCTTAAAAAGGTATCCGGGTAGGTGACTATTTTCAGTGTATCCATAACACACATCCTTTATATATAAAATTCGGAATTTCCCTTATCCTTTTCAAAGATAAACACGAAATTGAAATGGGAAACCGACAGTCGGGGGAATGAAAGACCGAAGGCTCAGTCTGAGAGGATTTCCCGGGCGTGACGAATGTCTTTTTGGATCTGCTCGGAAAGTTCGGCAAGGCCGGAAAATTTCTCCTCGTCTCGGATGCGATCGATAAAATCGACCCGGATTTTTTCACCATAGATATCATCACAGAAATCGAGGATATGGACTTCGACCGTGAAAATATGGTCGTCAAAGGTGGGGCTGTAGCCGATGTTGGCCACCCCTTTGTATTTGGTTCCCTTGCACTCCACTTTGACCGCATACACCCCCGGTTTCGGGGCCAGTTCATCCTGAAGACCGATGTTTGCGGTGGGGCACCCCAGGAGTTTTCCGCCCCGGTCCCGGCCCTGTTCCACCGCGCCTCGAATCTGATAATTCCGGCCCAGCATTTTTCGGGCCTTTTTCATTTCTCCGTTCCTGACCAGTTCTCGAATTCGGGTGCTGCTGATTCGGTCTCCTAAAATATCGGCGCTCTGAATCCACTTGGAAACGATCACCTCATAACCGAGTCTGTCGGAATGGGCTTGTAAAAAGGAGAGATTGCCTTCCCGGTTTCGGCCGAATGTATAATCCTCTCCCACGACAACGGCTTTCATGCCGATGCGGCGGATCAACAAGTCTTCCAGGAAGGCCCGTGCGGAAATCGAAGCGAATTCTCTGGTAAACGGTACCGAAATGAGCACGTCGATGCCGGACCTGGCGATCAGTTCCACCTTCTGTTCATGCAAGGTGATCAGGGGAGGGTACCCGTTTCGGGTCAGCACACGAATGGGATGCGGGTCGAAGGTCATGGCGACGGCGGCGCCGCCGATCGACTCGGCTTTTTCGATGACTTCATGAAAAAGGGCCTGGTGGCCGATATGGACGCCGTCGAAATTTCCGATGGTGAGAACAGCGTTGGTAAAAGGTTCTTTAATATTATCAATCGCTTCGATTAATTCCATTATTTTTGTGTTTCCTTTAAAATTGGCTTGACATGGCACATAAAACCGTTTATATACCGCACATACTTTTTGAAATCAATCAATTCTTTTTCCGATTGCTTTCGAAAGCGGGTGTAAAAAATGCCGAAGTGGCGGAACTGGTAGACGCGCTAGGTTCAGGGTCTAGTCGGAGTATTCCGGTGGGAGTTCGAGTCTCCCCTTCGGCACCAAACATAAAGATCGGCGCAAACGTCATGTTTGCGCCTATTTTTATTTTCCCCGGTTATTGATAACGCATTCCGGTGCGAATATCTCGGTTATTTTAAGAGCGGTTGCCGAGTGTTTAGAAACCCTCCATTGTTTGTTTTTGGTTAAATCAGGCAAATTTCAGCCCGCCTCCTTGACAAACGAACCAACTGAAATTAGATTTCGGCCAATTCAGACGTACCAAAAATAGAAAAGGCGTATGGAATCCCCATCTGGTGTGCGTGTCCAAATGAGGGATTTTTTTTGTTCTTAAACCCTAAAATAGATTGCCCTCAAAACAGATCAGGGAAGTGAGATGAAGATGAAGGATTTGCAAAAAGTCAGGAACATCGGGATCAGCGCCCATATCGATTCGGGAAAGACCACGCTTACCGAACGGATCCTTTTTTATACCCAGCGGATTCATGCCATTCACGACGTCAAAGGCAAAGACGGAATCGGCGCTACCATGGATTCCATGGAACTGGAAAGAGAGCGCGGCATCACCATCGCGTCGGCCGCCACTTTCTGTGAATGGAAAGGCCATCACATCAACATTATCGATACCCCGGGCCATGTGGATTTCACCATTGAGGTGGAAAGATCCCTGCGGGTGTTGGACGGGGCGGTTCTGGTGTTGTGCTCGGTGGCCGGGGTTCAGTCCCAGTCCATCACGGTGGACCAGCAGATGCGCCGATACAATGTC
>JAABSQ010000559.1 GCA_011390315.1 Desulfobacteraceae bacterium | reverse complement strand
CGTAAATGAAATCGGCCCGTTTTCCGAAGGGGACCGCCAGCTGATCCACCGTCAGCTCGGCCACCTGGCGGACCCGGTGAAGGTTGAGTTCCCGAAGCCGGTGCAGGTCGTCGCGTTCGATGCCCGGCACCAGGCAGACCGGCAGCGGCGACAGAAAGGCCGCCTCCTCCCCCTCGCCCACGATGTATTCCCCCAGGGGCTTGACCAGCCGGGTCGCCACCTTGGAGACCAGTTTGTTGGGCCCCACCGACCAGATCGGCGCCAGCCCCAGGCGGGTGCGGATTCGGCGGTACATCCGCCAGGCCACATCCACGGGCGGTCCGAAGAGGCGGCCGGTGCCGGAGATGTCGATGAAGAGATGGCCGTCGATCTCTCCCGGTTCGATCAGGGGCGAGTAGGGGAGGGCTTCCCGAAAAAGGTCCTGCATCGCCTGTTCATACCGGTCGGGGTGGGGCGGCAGGAGGAGGGCGTCGCGGCAGATCCGCCGGGCCCGCCGAAGGGGCATTCCCTTTCGGACCCCGGACTGGTAGGCCTCCTCGCTCATGTCGTGGACCACGGCCCGGGCCGCCCCTTCGGGCGCGATGATGACCGGCCGGTCCTTCAGGCCCGGGTCCGCCAGCCGCTCCACCGCCACGGCGAAATCGGCGACGTTGAGGTGGACGACCGTCCGGGGCCGACGCGGTTTCGGATCATGTCGTATCGCCATGAACGAACCTCTCTTCAGGAAATAGCCAACTGCGACTGCGGAACCGGGGGCGGCGCCATCACGGCCAATCCGACCTCGGTCAGCAGCCGAATCAAGGTCTGAGCATTGCGCGGGGCCTGGGCCCGCACGTGGTTGTTGAAAAACAGAAGACCGGTTTCGGCCCGGCGGGCCATGGGAGCGATCCGGGGTGAAATCCATTCCTGAAGTTCGGCCTCGGTGTAATCATGATCGAACTGTTTCTGCATGTGGCCGGTGCGCCATCCGGCACTGTTGCGGCCGTGAAACCGGATATAGAAAAAATCGGGATTGGTCACCACGTCCAGGGGCGGAAAGGATCGGGCCAGAGAGGGCGCGTCCACCGATGCCAGAGTGATTCGACGCCGGGAAAGCTCTTCGAACACCCGGTCCACCGCCCAGGAAGGATGGCGGAATTCAACGGCCAGCGGCAGCGAATCCAGCCGGTCCAGCAGGGCGGAAAGATAATACCGGTTCTTCCTGGACCGGTCGAAGAAGGGCGGCAGCTGAATCAGCACGGCCGCCAGTTGGCCGGACTGGATCAGGGGGGCGATACCGTCTCGATACCGGATCACCTGGTTCGGCCAGTCATCCGGGTCCACCTCATGGGTCATGGTGCGGGTCAGCTTGGCGGCAAAGGAAAACGCCGGCCCCACCAGCCGGCGCATCCGCTCGATCGATTCGGCCTTGGGCATCTGGTACCAGGTGTAGTTGAGTTCGGTGATCCCGAAGATGCCGGCATAATAGGGCAGCATTCGGGCGGCGGACATCCCCGGCGGGTAAAATCCGGCCTCGGTCCACTCGGCATAGGAATACCCGCTGGTGCCGACCCGCAGCCGACAGGTTGTTTCCGTCTTTGCCGTCGTCTCTGATGCGGCCATGGTTACACCTTTTCCATGACGTCGGGCCCGCGCTGAATTCCGATCACCTTCCCCTGCACCAGGATTTGGTCGAATCCATAGCGCATGGCATCGTAATCCGGATTTTCCGGCTTGAGCAGAATGTGATCGGACCGGAGGAAGAACCGTTTGACGGTGGCTTCTTCACCGCCGATGAGGGCCACCACGATTTCGCCGTCTATGGCGTACTGTCGCGGTTCGCAGATCGCCAGGTCGCCGTGGAGGATTCCCGCCCGAATCATGGAATCCCCCTTGACCCGCAGGGCGAACAGGGGGTCGGCTTTGTAGAGGTCGGCGTCGACCACGATGCTCTCTTCCCACTCCTGCTGGGCATACATGGGAAGACCCGCCGTGATGCGGCCGATCACCGGAACATCCCGCCACCGCTGAATTCCTGCGGTTCGTCCGGTTTTGGGGTGAATCAGATGGACGGCCCGGCCGTAGCGCCCTTCACGCCTGATCAGCCCTTTATCCTCCAGAAGTTTGAGGGTTTGGGCCACGGCCGTGTGGCTGATTCCCAGATCCTGGGCGGCCCGGCGCAAAGAGGGGGAGACCCCGGATTCGGCGATCCGGTCTTCAAAATAGTCGAGAAGTCGCTGCTGTTTGGGGGGTAAAGGGGGGTGCATCGTTTGCCTCCGTTCGGTAATTCCATGCCTGCTTGAATATATCGTGCCCGGCGCGGGGGCATGCAACGGCATTGAGTAAAACTATACGGAG
>JAABSQ010000558.1 GCA_011390315.1 Desulfobacteraceae bacterium | reverse complement strand
CGTGGCGCACCCGAAGACTGGGCAGCCCCAGAAGCAGGCCGACCAGGCCGGTGATGACCAGAACGCAGGGCAGGGCGTACCAGAAGGAGAGTCCCGCCTTGGTGGCGAACAGGGCTGCGGTATAGGCCCCGATGCCGAAAAAGGCGGCGTGGCCCAGAGAGATCTGGCCGGCGTATCCGACAATGATGTTGAGACCGCAGGCCACGATGGCATAGATGGCGATCAGGGTGGCGATGGTGATGACGTAGGCGCTCATAGGCGGTGATATTTCCTGTCCATTTTGGTTGTTCGGCCGGTCATTTGGACCCCATCAGCCCTTCGGAGCGCCACATCAGCACCCCGATCATGGCGATGAAGGCCAGGGCGTCCCGGGGCAGGGGAATCTGGGCGTACCCGATCAGCAGGGTTTCGGCCACCCCCAGCAGCAGGGCCGCGATCACCGCCCCCGGCACCGATCCCAGCCCCCCGACCACGATGATGGCCAGGGTCTTGTAGGCCGGCACCGCGCCCATGGTGGGGTAGACCTGGTTGTAATAGATCCCCACCAGAATGCCGGCTACAGCGGCGATGGCCGAGCCGATGATGAAGGTGAGGGTGATGACGAAGTGGCTGTTGATGCCCGCCGCATCGGCCATGGGCAGGTCCTGGGAGGCGGCCCGCATGGCCAGCCCCAGCTCGGTCCGGGAGGTGATATACCAGAGCAGGACCAGCACGGCGGCGGTGACGCAGTAGACCGCCGTCAGGGTGGCGGAAATGGTGATCGACCCGAAATGGAGGTCGGGGAAGGGCAACGGGGCCGGAAAGGTCAGGATGTAGGGGCCGGCGACCAATCGGCAGATTTCTTCAATGGCCAGCATGATCGCGATGCTGCCGATCAGCGGCACATAGGGCGGATACTTGAGGAGCGGAAAATAGACGAACCGCTCGATGGCCACCCCCAGAAGGGCGCAGAAGACCATGGACCCGAGCGCGGCGAGCAGAAGGCTTCCGGTGATGCCGTAGAGGTAGAGACCGGCATAGGCCCCGACGGTGTATACGGCGGCATGGGCCACATGCAGAATGCGCAGAATGCCGTAGACCAGGGCCAGCCCCAGGGTCACCAGGGCGTAGATGGCGCCCATGGCGAGCCCGTTCAGGAGCTGTTCAATAAACAGGTGCATGGCGGAGGTCTCGGGAGGGACGCCGGGTGAAAGTCGAATTCGCCGGCGTTCCGATCATCGGTTCACCGGTTAGAGGACCACATGGGTCAGGATCTCTTTTTCTTTGGCCGCGGTTTTGTCTTCCAGTTCCGCCGCCGCATCCGCCGTCTTTTTGACAAAATCTTTGTCCCGGATGGCGCTCAGGTTGATTTTGACATTGTATAAGGCCGCCAAAACCGCGGTTCGGGCCAGCATGGCCCCCACCGCGCCGTCGGTGACCGCGTTCTTGTTTCCCCTCTGCACCACCAGTTCCGTCAGCTCCAGCACCCGAAAGGCGTGCCGGGCCACCGCCAGGGGGACGGCGGCCGCATGCTTCATGGCTTCCTGAATGGCCCGGGCCCGGGCGGTTTTTTCGGCATCGGTGGACTTGGCCATTTTGAAGGCGTCCATCACCCCGGTGTAGGCCGCCGAATCCCGGTCGATGTCCGCCGTCAACCGTTCCTGAAGCTCGGCGGCTTCCTTGACGATGGCCTTCATTTCCGGTTCCACCACCGCATATTTTTCCCGCCCCACCGTCAGGTTGGCGACCATTCGGGCCAGACCGGCCGCCAGGGCCCCGCTCAGGGCGGCCACGCTGCCGCCGCCGGGAACCGCGGTATCGCCCCCGACCTGGTCGATGAACTCGGTGATCTTCAGATTTGCCAGCATTTTCGCATCTCCTTCGCTTCCGCTTCCGTTATTCCATGATTCGGGATTCCAGGACCTGATCCATGGAGAAGTTTTCGATCCCCAGATAGTAGACCGCCGTGTCCGCCAGGGCCGCCATGGGCACCAGCCCCACCACCTCGCTGCCCACGATATTGACCCCGTAGCGCCGGGCCTCGATCCGGATCAACTCGAACACCCGGTAGATGGCGGTTTTGGTGAAATCGGTCAGGTTCATGGAGACCTGGACGATCCCCCGATCCTTGAGTTCGACCCCCATCCCCTTGCAGTAGCGAAGGCCGCCGCTGATGTGGCGCACCTTTCGGGCGATGGCGTCGGCGATCTCCAGCTGATCGGTGCCGAGATTGACGTTGTAGGCCACCAAAGGCATGCGGGCCCCCACCGCGGTCACGCCGGCCGAGGGATGCACGGCGGCCGGGCCGTAGTCGGGAGTCCAGTCCGGATCCTGAAGCTTTTCCGCCATGCCCTCGAA
>JAABSQ010000557.1 GCA_011390315.1 Desulfobacteraceae bacterium | reverse complement strand
AACGGAGAGGCCGATATCATCCTTCTGGCCGGAAAACGCCTGCTCTCCGGAATGGGAAACCGGGTACGAAAAAAAGCCCTTCAGAGCCTGACCGGTCGAGGGGTGTCGGTTCGGGAAGGGGTGGGCCTGAAGGATATCGCCGAAAAAGAGGCGGTCCTCACCGACGGGTCTCGAATAAAATGCGATTACCTCTTTCCGGCGGTGGGGGTGGCCCCGTCTCCCCTGTTTCGGGAGTCCGGATTGCCGGT
>JAABSQ010000556.1 GCA_011390315.1 Desulfobacteraceae bacterium | reverse complement strand
GCCGGTGGCGGACGACGGCGGTCTTCGGGTGAACCGGTTTCTTCAATCGGTCGCTTTTCCCGAAATCTACGGGGGCGGAGACTGCATCGCCTTCGATCCCCGGCCGATCGAACGGGTGGGCGTGTATGCGGTACGGGAAAACCCGATTCTGTTCGAGAATATATCCGCGTCTCTGGCGGGAAGTCGCGATTTCCGAGCCTTCGAGCCTCAGAAATCTTTTCTTCTGATCCTCAATATGGGAAACGGCGCCGGAATCGCCCGATGGAAATCGCTGGTGTGGCGGGGGCGGTCGGCCTTTCTGCTCAAAGACTATATCGACCGGAAATTCATGAACCGCTTTCAGGTTTCGGGGGAGCAGACCTGACCGGCGACGGTTTCTTCCGCTTTATTTCATCCGCGCCGGCGCCGATTGGTAGATTTCCTCGGCCGTCCGGGCGAACAGCCGCTTGAACCGCCGCTGATCGGCCGTGGAAAACCCTTGAAAGTTGACCACCCCGCATCCTTTCAAAAACTTCAACAGTCCCAAGAGCTTGTCGTCGATATAGATGCGGAGGGATTCCATCTCCTGCGGGTCCTTCCGCGCCAACCCTTCCCTGGTGATCGGGACCGTTCCCGGGTTGTAGAGATTGACCTCGTTGGCCATTCGGACCGTTCGGTCCGGGTCGGCGCACATGCGATCCAGTGTGGCCTTCAGAAGTTTGAATACGGCGGTGACGATATCGGCATTGATCAGGACCGGGTGGTGGAGGTAGGAAAAATTGGCGGTGACCGGAAGCCGGGTCAGTTTTCGAATGGCGCTTCGATAAAACCAGCTCTCGGTATACTGAATGAAATCGGGTTCGGTCCATTGTTCCTTATGGCGGAAATGGATCCAGATAATTTTCGAGAGATCATTGATGCATTCTTCGGCATCACTGTAGTTGTGGCTTCCCAGAAGATTGGCGTCTTCCAGAATGTCGATGCCCGGTTTGGCGGCGGAAATTTCGGCGACCAGAATTCGGCTGAAATCATCCACCCGGGTGACCACCACCTTGCGGGAATCACCGGAGGCCCGCTCCAGGGTCTTCACGATTTCGGACGGGTTGAGTTTGTCGGCGGGCCCGGGCGGCAGATAGACCGCATAGATAAAAGGGGGAAGGTCAAGCTCCAGTTGAAGCCGCTGAAAATGGGCGTAGTCGTTCGGGTTGAGGGTTTCCGGGGTGACGATCTCCCCTCGAGTAAGCCGCGCCTCCAGATCGGTGAGCATCGACTCCAGTGCCCCCTGCCAGCGGGAAACACGCGGGTCCCGTCCGGCCTTGATACGGGATTTGGTTCGCTTTTCAGCACTTTCCGATTCAGGGGGAGATGCCACTTCATTCATGGCGTCTCCATCAGCCTGCAGGAACTACAGAAATCCCTCATGGGTTAAGAACTTTCCCCCATTTCTTCAGAAGTAAATCGAACCCCGGGTTGTCCAGTCCATTGAAATCGATGAACCGGAAAATATCATATCGGTTCCCCTGATGCCACCATTTTTTCAGAATCTCTCCGGTTTCCCGGCGATACATCCAGTTTTCACCGCCTCTGCGCCTTACATCCGCTTCCAGAACCGCTTCTCCCATCCATCCCAGAACATAATCGAGGCAGTAGAATTCCGGCGCCAGATCGAACAGGTGGCTTTCGGGCTGGTAATAAAAGCCGGTGTATTCCAGCATTTTATCGGCATAGGGCTGTCCGTCGGAAAGATCCCCTCGGGTGAACATTTCGTATTCTACCAGAAATTTGGTTGCATACCGCCGAAAGACCGAGAAATCCCGAAGCGTCTTGTAATAGATCAATTCGGAAGCCTCCGCAACAGGGAACCCCAGATGCCGGGTCAAAAACGGCCGCGAAAAGGCGATATTCTGAAGCAGAAAGGCATAGGCTTCGGATAAACTGAAATGGGTGGCCATGTTCCGTTCAATCGGGGAAAGATCGGGATCGGTAAACACCGCCGACAGGCCATGCCCCAGTTCATGCCACAAGGTCTCCAGATCATTCCAGCCCCCCTGCGGCCGCATCAGCACATAGATCTCGTCGGGAACACTGACGAAGATGGACAACGCCTGGGCGCTTTTGCCGGTTTCGGCGCCCAGTTCCAG
>JAABSQ010000555.1 GCA_011390315.1 Desulfobacteraceae bacterium | reverse complement strand
TTGTATATCTCCTTTCATGACCGGTGAACGGACCTGAAATCAAGCCGCTTCTTCAAGGTCTATCTTCAGGGTCAGATAGTCGAGCATATCTTTCAGGGTAATCACCCCGACCAGCTGATCCCCTCGGGTCACCATGAGTCGGCTGGAACCGGTCTTGTTCATCAGGGAGAGGGCCTTGACGGCATCGGTTTCGGGGGTGACCGTGTTTTCCGAGGAACAGGGGCTGGTGAGATCTCCGACCTTGATTTCGTCCCAGCGCTCTTTGGGCTTTTGCTTGACCTCTTTGGTGGTGACGCATCCGGTCAACCGATCGGAATCCTGGACCACCGGGAACATTTTGAAATGATGACGGTAAACATAATCTTCCACCAGATCCCTCAGGGAAATCTCCGGAGTGACGGTCACCGGGTCGGTTTTCATAAACTTTTCCACGGTGTGGCCGCCCAGTGCTTTTTTGGTGAGCAGCTGCTGATAGGAGGACTTGGCGGCGTTCTGAAGAAACATCCCGATGAGAAACCACCACATCCCGCCGATAAAGTTGTTATTGAAAATTTGAACCACCGCCAGTACGACCAGAAGGATTCCGAACCCGGACCCGATTCGGGAAGATATCTTCGTCGCCCATTTTAAATCATTTTTCACCCGCCACAGAATGGATCGCAATACCCTGCCGCCGTCCAGCGGGAAGGCCGGCAGAAGATTGAAAACGGCCAGGATGAAATTGATGGTGGACAGATACCCGATCACACCGTTGACCGGGTCCCGCCAGCCGAGTTGATTGCCCAATTGATACAGAAGATAAAAAAGGACCCCCAGCAGGATGCTGGCGATGGGCCCCATGATGGCCATCATGAACTCGGCCTTGGGGGTCGGCGGTTCATCGGGCATTTCAGCCACCCCGCCGAAAATAAAAAGGGTGATTCCTTTCATTTCCATTCCGTATCGTCTGGCGGTTACGGAATGTGAAAATTCATGGAAAATAATGGAAATGAAGAGCCCGACAGCCCCGATGATGCCCATGATCCAATATGTTTGCGTATTCAGATCTTCATAGTGGAACGGAAAAAAACCGGTGGAAAGAGACCAGGCGATGAGAGTGGCGATAAAGACCCAGCTCAGGTCGATACCTACCTCGAAGCCCAAAAGCTTGAACAATTTAAGTCGTTTTTCCAACACTTCGCACCTCGGATGTTATCATGCATAAGGGGAATACACATACGAATAATTGTAAATCATAGCATGCGAGTGAAATCGGAACATGGGGTGAATTCGGTAAAAACGGTAGGGGAGGAGGGTATTTTTTGGTGATGGAGGGGAATTCGGTTCATCCGCCCTGCACGACAAAAAAAATGAGGTACAGTTCCCAGAGAATAACCACTTCAAAAACGCCGGCGATGGTGTAAAATATGGTTCGGCGGGGAATATGAAATCCGAACAGGCGAAGGTGGTCGGGCAGCAGCAAAATAATCACGGAGATACTGGTGAGCAGGTATTTGGTCCCGAAAAATGCCCCTTTGCCGAATTGAACGAAAAATGCCATGACCGGATTGATCTCCGCGGCCCCGTGTGAGAGAAGGTAGAGTGTGAAATAGGCGTCGAGAATGGACAACAGGAGAATAAAGATTATTTTTGCAAATATTTTGGAGTCTCGGTCTTTTATCATTATCCCTTTTTCCCCCACAGGTGCGGTGTGATTGTATTCATTTTGATACTCTTTACCATATAGTATAAAAGAAATGGCCGATAGTAAAAAGTTAATCCGGATTACCGTCTGCAAAATACGGCGATTCCGTTATTTGCCGATGGTCATGTACGGTAAAAGGCGGGCATAAAGCGGGTAGATGCGGCGCCCCCGTAAACATCTTCTGGAAATGATGGTCCGCAAAGAAAAGGGATGGTTCAATGAAACTGTCAAACCTATTTCCAATTCATCTGAAAAAACAGGAGCAGGACATGTTGAAAAAGATCAAAAAGGTGATTGTCGGCTTTCTGGCGGTGTGGGGTGCGCTGGCCATCCTCTCCGCCGTGACGGTCGGGGTTCTCTACTGGATCGGCCGGACCCGTCTGCCGGATCGGATCCTTCTGGAAGCCGATTTTCAGGGCCCCTATGTAGAGCACATCCCCAATGATTCGGCGGCCCAGGTGCTTCTCGCCCGAAAACCGGTGATTCGGGATGTGGTGGAAGCCCTGGAAACCGCCTCCCGGGACGACCGGGTCAAGGGCCTGCTGGCGCGGATCGGGGATGTCCAGATGGGGATGGCCCATATTCAGGAAGTTCGGGATGCGGTGATCGCCTTTCGGAAAGCCGGAAAACCGGCCGTCGCCTTTGCCGATACCTTTGGTGAGCTGACCCCGGGAAACGGCGGCTATTATCTGGC
>JAABSQ010000554.1 GCA_011390315.1 Desulfobacteraceae bacterium | reverse complement strand
AAAACGACCAGGAAAAACCAGAAAAAGCCGGACCTCGGTCCGCTTCGGTGAAGCACCAGAACGAATCCCGCGCTCAGAATCAGGGCGAAGATAAAAGCGAGCAGGAATTCCATAAAAAACATATTGTTATCCTCGGATCGAATCAGTCGCGCGACGATTCATGTTCGGGGCGGGGCACGGAGAGCACGCAGCAGCGGGCGTACCGAATCACCTTCTCGGTCACCGAACCCACCAGAAGCCGTTTCCACCCGGTATGGCCGTGGGTGGAGATGACGATGACGTCGACTTCCTCCCTTCGGGCGAAATCGACGATCTCACCGGCGGGGTCTCCCACGATCACCCGGGAGCGGAAATGAATTTCTTCGGAAATATGGTCTTCGGCCAGCCGTTGAAGCCGCTTTTCCGCGCTATTGGAGATCTCGGTCTGGTAGGCGGGGGCATCGAACACCGGGGCCAGATTGGGCTCCGGCATGGAAAAGACCGGAATAGGGGGGACCACGTTGATCAGAATGATTTCAGCCGAAAATCTCAGGGCCAGTTGATTGGCGGTTTTGATTCCTTCCAGAGAAGGATCACTGAAATCGGTGGGGCAGAGGATGGTATTGAATTGAAGCATGATGTGCCTCTCGTCGGGTTCAGAGGGTTCTAATAGCGGCTGCTAAAGATGTCATAGATCAGCCACAGTCCGATCAGGGCCGAGATCAGATAGCCGAGGATGCCCAGGGCCGGATAACCGAAGATGTGGGGTTTGACGCCGGTGGTGATGATCATGGACGAACCGATGATCATGGCTCCGGTGATGATGCTGGAGGCCAGTTTATTGAAGATGTTCTGAAGGGTTTTGCGGAATCCGTCCAGGTTTTCATGCTGGAATCGAATGTTGATTTCGCCGTATTCGATCTTCTCGATGATCTGCCCCAGCCGCTTGGGCAGCTGGCCCTGGAATTTGAGCAGCTGAGAAAAAGAGATGCGAAGGGTTTTCCAGATATTATTGGGAAGAAACCGCTCTTTGGCGATCCGCCGCACGTGGGGCTCGGCTTCGGAGATCACATCCAGTTTCGGGTACAGCTGCCGGGCCGACCCCTCCGCCGTGATCAGTGCCTTGGTCATGATGATCATGTCCGGCGGAAACCGCAGCTTGAATTTTCGAATCGTGCTGGTGACATCCATCAGGAAATGGCCGATGTTGAGTTCTTCGATGGGGTAGGCGGCATACAGGTCGATGATGTCGAGCAGTGCCCTTTCCAGGCCCCGCTGGTCTATGCTCTCTTCTTCTTTGATGGCGATGGTGAGGACGGCGTCCAGCAGCCGTTCGCTGTCCCGGTCTACCACCGCGCTGATCAGGTCGGTGAGATCGTGCCGGTCTCCCGGCGTCAACCGGCCGATCATGCCCCAATCGATCAGGCATATCATCTGGTCACCTTCCCGAATGATAATGTTGCCGGGGTGGGGATCGGCATGAAAAAACCCGTCTTCGTAGATCTGTTTGATGGAGGCGCGAAGACCGACCTTGGCCAGGTATTCGGCCTGTTCGGTGGTCTCCGGAACGAAATGCTTCAACAGGGTTCCCTGGATATGCTCCATCACCAGGACCTTTTCCGTGCTCAACCGTTCAAAGACATCCGGTATGTAGACGCTGGGAAAATCCTTGAAATTATTTCGAACCACCCGCATGTGCCGGGCCTCCCGGGTAAAGTCGAGTTCCCGAAGCAGGGTTTCACCGCTTTCCCGGACGAGGCCGGGGAGATCATAAATCCTGAGTTCCTCGAATTTCTGGTTCAGGTAATCGGCAACGGTTTCTAAGATATGCAGGTCGGTTTCGATGATTTTCTGAATCCCGGGCCGCTGCACTTTGACGGCCATAACCGGGCTTCCCTCCTTCAATACCGCCCGATGGACCTGGGCGAGGGATGCGGCGGAGATCGGCTCTTTTTCAAAAATGGAAAAAAAATCTTCGACTTTCGCCCCGAGGGTTTCTTCCAGCAAGGGCTGAATTTCGGCAAACGGCAGCGGGGGCACTTCATCCTGTAATTTTTGAAGCTCTCTGATCAACTCAGGCGGCAGCAGATCGATCCGCAGGCTCAGGACCTGCCCGAACTTGATAAAGGTGGGCCCCAGTTCCTCCAGGGCGAGGCGGATGCGTTCATGGGTGCTCAATTCCCAGTCGGTCTTCTGGGCTTTCATCACCAGATGGGACCCGGGCAGATGGAACCGCTTCATCAGGTCCTTGAACCCATACCGGATCAGGATGGTGACCATGTCCTTGAACCGCCCGAGATTGGAAATGGTCTTCAGATCCACGGGTTATTCCTCTTTGCCGGGGCCGGGTTCGGGTTTTTCCGCCATCGTTTTTTCAACGATGGACAGACGCACCTCCAG
>JAABSQ010000553.1 GCA_011390315.1 Desulfobacteraceae bacterium | reverse complement strand
CCTGGACGTTTTAAAGGACCGGCTCTATACCTCCCCGCCGGAATCGGCCGGCAGGCGCAGCGCCCAAACGGTTATGCATCAGATTCTGGACGCCATGGTGCGGCTGATGGCCCCGATTTTGCCGTTTACCGCCGAAGAGATTCGGAAATACATGCCACAGGGGCAGGACACCCCGGAAAGCGTCCATCTCACCCTTTTACCCGAGGGGCTGGAAGGATGGCGAAACGCTGAACTGGCGGACAAATGGAAACAGCTTCTGACGGTTCGGGGAGAGGTCACCAAAGCCTTGGAAGAGGCCCGGGCCCGCAAAGAGATCGGCCATCCGCTGGACGCTTCGGTGGCGGTCAGCGCGCCTCGGGGTCTCTATGAAATTCTGAGCGAATACGCCGAGGATCTCCACTCCTATTTCATCGTTTCCGAAGTCTCACTAGTTCAGGAACCGGTGGAAGGCGCCTTCGCCAGCAAGGAGATCAAGGGGCTCACCATCTCCGTGGGCCGGGCCCCGGGTGAAAAATGCGAACGGTGCTGGGTTCATGACACCACCGTGGGCGAAATTTCGGATCACCCCACCATCTGCAAACGGTGCATGCGCCAGCTCGAGGCCATGTAGGCGGACCGAGGCGTTAGGCGATCTTTTCAAGAGAGAAGGTCGCCTTCACCTCGCCAGACGATCTATGGAAGAAACCAAACAGACCCGGTCCGTCCGGAACAAATACCTGATGCTGGTGCTGATCGCCGGTTCGGTGGTGATTCTGGACCAGATCACCAAGGCGGTGATCCTGAACCAGCTTCCGCTGTATCGGTCTATTCCGGTAATTCCCGGGCTTTTCAACATCACCCACATTCACAACCCCGGGGGCGCCTTCGGTTTTTTAGCGGACCAGAGCCCGTGGGTCCGTAAAACCGTCTTTCTGTTCATGTCGTCGGCGGCCGTGGTTCTGGTGTTGTATTTTTATCACAATACCCCGAGAACCCATCCCTGGCTCGCCGCCGGCCTGGCCCTGATTTTCGGAGGGGCGATCGGAAACCTGATCGATCGCTTCCGGTTCGGCAAGGTGGTCGATTTCCTCGATTTTTATCTGGGCAACGCCCACTGGCCCGCCTTCAATGTGGCCGACAGCGCCATCACCGTCGGGGTGACCATTTTTCTGATCCATCTGGTATTCAACAAGATGCCGGAATAGCCGCCCGGTCCCCAATCCCTTACACCTGTCGACGCTTCCGGCTGCCCAGACCTGCCGCGAAAAGATTCCGGAGCAATCCATGCCTGAAATCATCTATCGAGACCTGCAAAAATTCCTGTTTGATGCCGACAAAGCTCAGTCCGTGCCGGTCTACCTTCTCCACGGAGAAGAAGTCCTCTACAAGAGCGCTCTGGACGCGGTCCTGTCATGTCTGCTGCCCGGCCCGGAGCGGACGGTCAACTATGTTCCGGTGGACAACGACGACATCTACGAGGCCATTGAACGGGTCAACACCTATTCGCTCCTGTCGACGGTCAAGGTGGTCGGCCTTCCCGAATCCCGGATTTTCTACAGCAAGGGAAATGATCAGAAACTGCTGGAAAAGGCCCGGGAGGCGTTCGAGGCGGACCAGATGAAGAAGGCCGGCAAATTTCTCTCCGGCCTGATGGGCTTGCAGAACCTGACGCTGGCGGATGTATCCGACCCGGCGGCCTTGAAAAAAAACCTGAAACCGGACCCGGAAATCGCCGGAGACGGAGCCTGGCTGTCGGAACTGGTGGATTACTGCCTGGAGGAGTCGATCCAACCCTCTGCGCCCCGGGACAGCGCCGGAGATCTTCAACGGGCCGTGGAAAAAGGGTTCGCCCGGGGAAACCATCTGGTCATCACCGCCGATATGGTGGACAAGCGCCGGACCCTGTTCAAGGCTATCAAGGATCAGGGCATGTGTGTGGACTGCTCGGTTCCCAAGGGGTCCCGCAAGGCCGACCGCCAGGCCCAGGACGCGCTTTTGAATGAACGGGCCAAGGCGATTCTCTCCAAAAGGAAAAAATCCCTCGATTCTCCCGCCTTTCAGGCGATGCGGGAGATGATCGGGTTCGATCTTCGCACCTTCACCGCAAACCTGGAAAAACTGGCCGATTTTACCGGGGATCGCAGCCGAATCACCGTGGATGACGTCACCGCGGTTCTCAAGCGCACCAAACAGGACCCCATCTACGAACTCACCGGCGCCCTTGCCGATCGCAACCTGCCGGTCGCGCTCTTTTACCTCAAGACCCTGCTCTCCGAAAACCTGTTTCCCCTCCAGATTCTGGCCGCCATGACCAATCAGATACGCAAACTCCTTCTGGCCAAAGGATTCGTCGAAAGCCCGGAAGGAAGGGCATGGCAAAAGGGGATGGGCTATCCGCAGTTTC
>JAABSQ010000552.1 GCA_011390315.1 Desulfobacteraceae bacterium | reverse complement strand
TTCCGGGCAATGTCTTCGATTCGGGAAGCCACCACCTCCAGCCCGTAGATCTGGGCCGCCTCGCTGCTGGCGATGGCTGCGGTCTCCGGCTCCTGAACCGCTCGGCGGGCCGCATCGGCGGTGCTTCGGCATTCCACCTGAACCGCCTGAGGCAGGTATTTCTGAAGCCATCGTCGGCATTGGGCAAAGGCTTGGGGGTGGGAATAAACCCTCTTGATGCTTTGCAGGGTCCCGTTTCTGCACAGGAGATCATGGGAGATCGGCTGATACCGCTCGGCGCAAATTCTCAGCTCCGATTCGAAAAAGAGATCCAGGGTATGGTTGATGGCCCCCTCGATGGAATTTTCCACCGGCACCACCCCGTAGTGGCAGGACCCTTTTTCCACCTCGGTGAAGACATCCTGAATGGACGCCTGGGGAACATACTCCACCGAGTGTCCGAAATGGCCCATGGCCGCGATATGGGTGAACGTGGCCTCCGGTCCCAGAAATGTCACCCGGTGCGGGCTCTGAAGCTGACGGGAGGCCGCCATGATCTGGGTAAACACATGCCGAAGCACCTGTTCATTCAACGGCCCCTGATTGAGGGATAACAGCCGGTCGAACACCTCGCTTTCCCGGGTGGTGTCCAGGACCTGTCGTCCGGAATCCGCCTTGATTTGTCCGACATCCTTGACCAACTGCAACCGCTGATTGATCAGCTCTAAAAGCTGATCGTCAATGCGGTCGACCGCTTTTCTCAGCAGATCTATCCGGTCTTCAATATCCATAAACAACAGCCTCCAGTTCTTTCAGCGGGATCTCCCGCACCACGGCCTCTCCGATGTCCTGAAGAAGCACGAAATTGATTCGGTCGCCTTTCCGCTTTTTATCCCGCCTCAACGCGTCAATGGCATCACCGGGATTCACCTCTAAGCGGGAGGGCAGACCATACCGGTCGATCAATGCCGGAATGCGTCCGGCCCGGTCCGGAGAAAGCAGCCCTTTTTGCAGGCTGAGCCGGGCCGCGACCGCCATTCCGATGCTCACCGCCTCTCCATGGGGGATTCGGGTCACCTTCTCCACCGCGTGGCCGAAGGTGTGGCCGAAATTGAGTTTTCGGCGCTCCCCCCTCTCCCGCTCGTCCCGATTCACAATGGAGGCCTTGATCACCACGGAATCGTAAACCAGTCGTTCAATCACCTCGGGGTCCAGTTCAAGCGCCCGATCCGCCCGGGATTCGAGAAAACCGAACAGGTCGGCATCCCCGATGGCCCCGTGTTTGATGATTTCCGCAAACCCGCTCAACACCTCCCGTGTGGGCAGCGTCTTGAGCAGGTCCATATCGCAGATCACCCATTCAGGCTGGTTGAAAACGCCCACCATATTCTTATAGCCCCCAAAATTGACCCCGTTCTTTCCGCCGACACTGGCATCCACCTGTGCCAGCAAGGTGGTGGCCACGAAGCCGAACCGCACCCCCCGCAAATAGGTGGAGGCCGCAAATCCGGCGACATCACAGACGATGCCGCCGCCGATCCCCAGAATGAATACGGACCGGTCCGCCTCCAGTTCCACCAGGCGTTGGTAAATGGATTGCACCGTATCCAGGGTCTTGATGCCTTCTCCCTGGCCGATCTCAATCACCTCGGCGGAGGGAAAAAGGCGGCCGTAATATTCTCGAACAACGGCATCGGTCAGGATCACCACCCGGGTATCGGGAAGATAGTTCTTTACATTTTTCAGCCGTTCGCCCACCCGCAGGGTGGACCGCCCGGTTCCGCCTTCTATTTTCAGGGTTTTCATTGATTACGCCACCGAGTACCGAGGGGTTTCACCGGGTTCGCCCTGAAGATTTTCCGATCCGCAATACCGGAGGAGCTGTTCATGGGCGGACCGAATCAGATGCTCGGTGGTTTCCCAGGAAATGCATGCGTCGGTGATGGATACCCCGTATTTCAACTTGGCGGGGTCTTCGGTAATTTTCTGATTGCCCTCATAGAGGTTGCTCTCCAGCATGAGCCCGACGATGGCGTCGTTGCCGTCCATTCGCTGGTTGATGACATCCCGCCAGACGGTGGCCTGACCCTGGTGTTTTTTTCGGGAATTGGCATGGGAGCAATCGACCATGATGGCATCGGGCAGGCCCTTGGCCCGAAGCTGGTTGAGCGCATCCTCGATGCTTACCGTATCATAATTGGGCCGTTTGCCGCCGCGCAGAACGATGTGAGTATTGGGATTTCCGGTGGTCTTGACCACACAATTCTGTCCGTTTTGGTCAATGCCCAGAAAACTCTGGGGAGATCCGGCCGCCACCATGGCGTTGATGGCGGTGCCCAGGCTGCCGTCGGTGCAGTTTTTGAATCCGACCGGCATGGAAAGACCGCTGGCCATCTCCCGGTGGGTCTGAGACT